>WLHG01000038.1 GCA_009702845.1 Actinomycetota bacterium | reverse complement strand
GCCCCTGAACCAGGCAACATCCCAAGGAGCTTAGACATCGAACCCATCTTCGACATTGCAGTGAGCTGCTCGAGGAAATCCTCTAAAGTGAAATCTTCACCGCTTGCAAACTTCGCCTCCAGTTTTGCCGATGTATCGCCATCGAAGGCCTTCTTTGCCGCCTCAGCCAAAGTTGCAACATCGCCCATTCCAAGAATTCGAGATGCCATACGATCGGGATAGAAAATATCGAACTCAGATGTTTTCTCACCCGTAGATACAAACATGATGGGACGTTGAGTCAGAGAAGTGATCGAAAGGGCGGCTCCACCCCGTGCATCTCCATCGAGTTTAGTTAGGACGACGCCATCAAAGCCCACGCCATCTAGAAAGGCTTTCGAAGTACGCACTGCATCTTGCCCGGTCATCGCATCGACAACAAATAAAATCTCATCGGGTTTAACGGCGTCTCGAATATCGCTGGCCTGTTTCATTAAATCGGCATCGACACCTAATCGTCCGGCAGTATCGACAATAACCATGTTGTACTGCTTAGCCTTAGCAAACTCCACTCCAGCCTTAGCTACCTTTACTGGATCACCGACACCGTTGCCAGGCTCTGGGGCAAAGACTGGGACACCAATACTCTGACCAACAACTTGAAGTTGGGTTACCGCATTTGGCCGTTGTAAATCCGAGGCAACTAAGAGTGGAGTGTTGCCTTGATCGGAGTAGAACTTTGCAAGCTTTCCGGCAAGTGTTGTCTTACCCGCGCCTTGCAGGCCTGCCAACATAATTACTGTTGGTGGGTTTTTCGAAAAACGAACTCTGCGTGCCTGACCGCCGAGAATATCGGCTAAGGACGTGTTAACGATTTCAAAGATTGCGTTAGCTTGATTTGTACCGGGCTGCATTGTCGCAAGGGCGGCAGTTGATTTTTCGGCAATCTCGGCGATGAAAGATTCGACAACTTCTAGTGCAACGTCAGACTCGAGTAGTGCCTGACGAATCTCGGCGCATGTGTCATCGATGTCGCCTTTGGAAATCTTTCCGCGAGAGCGAAGTGATGAGAAGACCGTGCCAAATCGCGAAGTCAATGAATCAAACATGATGGGCCAAGAATAGCCTTCTTCGAAAGCTTAGATAGCCTGGGAGCCCTTCTCGCCTGTACGTACCCGTACTACCTGCTCTACCGGAGTTGTCCATACCTTTCCATCACCAATTGATCCAGTTGAAGCGGCTTTGACGATGACGTCGAGTACTGCATCGACCTCTTCGTCATTGACAAGTAGTTCGATACGTACTTTAGGTATCAAATTGACGGTGTACTCAGCACCTCGATAGACCTCGGTGTGTCCTTTTTGTTGTCCCATACCACTTACCTCTGAAACGGTCATACCGGCGATACCATGAGTATTGAGAGCATCCTTAACTGCATCTAACTTAAAGGGTTTAACGATTGCAGTAATTAATTTCATTAGAAGGATCCCCCTCGTGACGAGCTTGATAACTCATAGGCGCTTTCAGCGTGCTCGTTCAGATCGATACCTTCTATTTCCTTATCCAAATCGACACGGAACCCAATGGTTTTTTCGATCGCAAATCCTAGAATTAATGTAACAACAAAGGAGTATGCGGCAACGATTCCAACTCCCCATACCTGCATGATTAGCAGTCTGGTACCTCCACCATAGAGCAGACCATTCACGCCAATGCTATTGACTGCTTGGGTACCAAATAATCCAATAGCTAAAGAGCCCCATACTCCAGCAACTAAATGCACTCCGACTACATCGAGTGAATCATCAAAGCCGAATCTATATTTTAGGCTTACAGCAAGTGCACAAAAAATTCCAGCAAAAAGCCCGATAACAACAGCGGCCCAAGGAGCCACAAATGCGCACGCTGGTGTGATCGCAACTAAACCTGAAATCGCACCAGATGCGGCGCCAAGCGAAGTTGCATGACCGTTTCGAACTCTCTCAACAAAGAGCCAACCTAGAACGCCAGCAGCGGCGGCCACTTGAGTATTCATTAATACAAGTCCAGCGATTCCATTTGCAGCTAGGGCCGAACCAGCGTTAAAACCAAACCAACCAAACCATAAAAGCCCAGAGCCAAGAAGAACTAGTGGCAATGAGTGCGGACGCATAGATTCTTTACGCCAACCAACGCGCTTACCAAGGACGATAGCGAGTGCTAAACCTGCAGCACCAGCGTTAATGTGGACGGCGGTTCCACCTGCAAAATCTTCAAGACCTTTTCCTGCAAGGAAACCAGTTCCGGTCACCGTGTCGCCAACTTTATTTCCAAAAGCAAAAACCCAGTGCGCAACAGGGAAGTAAACAATTGTCGACCAGATGGCGACAAAGACGGCCCATGAGACAAACTTAGCTCGATCGGCAATTGCTCCGGAAATAAGTGCCGGAGTAATGATTGCGAACATTAATTGAAAGGCCGCGAATACCAAGACTGGAATTGGATAAATGCCACCATTATTTGTGAACTCATCCACCATGCCGCCAAGACCAGAGAATGAAATATTTCCATACCAAGGTGAATCGGCTTTATAACCAAAGGCTAATTCGAAGCCATAGATAACCCACAAGATGCTTACGATGCCAATAGTAATAAATGACATCATCATCATATTAAGAACGCTCTTAGTCCGAACCATTCCACCGTAAAAAAATGCCAGTCCGGGTGTCATAAGTAAAACCAGAGCTGTGCTTGCTAACATCCAGGCTGTATCGCCAGAGTTCAAAACTGTTTCGGTCATCAGTGCCATCTTTCAAGTAATAACTACAAGAGTTCTCGCCTTTGAGGTGGGTTAAAGATGGCCCTAATGAGTTACAGAAGGTGCTCGATAGCGTTTCAAGCGCGTTGCAAATTAAGCTTTTATGTTACATCTACGTTACGCGAGTATCCCCAGAATGTAGGCTTGCGGGTCGAATGGGGCGATATCGCTCTCACTCTCCCCCACACCAATCCATTTAATCGGTATATGAAGCTCACTTTCAATCGCTAGAGCAATACCCCCTCGCGCGCTTCCATCAAGCTTGGTGAGAATTATCCCAGTCACGTTAACTGCGCCTGCGAAAATCTTTGCCTGTTCCAAACCGTTTTGTCCTGTGGTCGCATCGATAGTTAATAAAACTTCGTTAACTGGAGAAATCTTTTCAACGACACGCTTTACCTTTTCTAACTCATCCATGAGATCGCTCTTGTTATGCAAACGCCCTGCGGTATCTATAACTAGATAATCTGCATTCATTTGCCTTGCTTGCTTAATGCCATCAAAAGCTACCGATGCAGGATCGCCCTGCGACTTACCCGAGATTACTTCGACGCCGATACGTGATCCCCACGTCTGAAGCTGCTCAACTGCTGCTGCTCGGAAAGTATCACCAGCGGCCACAATCACGGATGCTCCCGATTTTTTAATCCGCCCTGCCAATTTTGCGACAGATGTCGTCTTACCTGTGCCGTTTACACCCACCACCATAATCACAGTAGTGCCAGCTGGATTTGTGATTGGAAGCCGTGATTTTGTCGATAGATGAGAGGTGAGAGTTTGAATTAAAGCCTCTTCAGCATTCTCACTCTTTACTTTTCGCGCACTCTCTAGGAGCTCTCTCGTAAGAGTAGGGCCAATATCTGATGCTAAAAGTTCGCTCTCTAGCTCCTGCCAATCAGCTGGGGCAAAGGAGTTCTCTCCCTTAATTTTTGCGATGAACTTACTAAAAAGACCCATACCTAAATCGCTTAACTTACGTCGGATTCACGCAACCGCTGTGAAATAACCTCAGTCACACCATCTCCACGCATCGTCACACCGTAAAGTGCATCGGCAATCTCCATCGTGCGCTTTTGGTGAGTAATAATAATTAACTGCGAACTTTCACGAAGCTCTTCAAGGACGCCAAGTAATCGCCCAAGGTTGACATCATCCAAGGCCGCTTCAACTTCATCGAGAACATAGAAAGGACTTGGGCGCGCTTTAAAGATAGCTACCAACATAGCAACTGCAGTTAATGACTTCTCGCCACCAGATAGAAGTGAAAGGCGCTTGATGCGCTTACCTGGTGGACGGGCCTCGACGTCGACACCACTAGTCAAGGGGTTATCTGGATCGACCAAAATTAAGCGTCCATCTCCCCCAGGGAACAGACGCGCAAAAATCTCTTCAAAGTGACGGGCAGTATCTTCAAAGGCTTCCATGAATATTGTCTGAACCCGATCATCTACCTCTTTAATAATATCGAGCAGATCTTTTTTCGTGTTCTTTAAATCTTCCAACTGATCAGCTAAGAACTTGAGGCGCTCTTCTAGTGATGAGAACTCTTCAAGGGCCAATGGGTTGATCTTGCCGAGTAAGTTAAGCGATCGCTCAGCAGAGGCTAAACGCTTTTCCTGTTGATCGCGGCGATATGGAATCAATTCGGTCGTGACAATCTCTCCATCCTCATTTTCAAAGAATGTCGGTACATCATTGTCCGGTCCATACTCTGCTACAAGGGTCTGCGTATCGATAGCGAACTCTTCAGCTGTTTTGTTTTCTAGAGACTCAATACGCATACGTTGTTCGGCGCGCGCAATCTCATCGCGGTGCACACTCGAAGTCAGAGCTTCAAGCTCACCTGCTAACTCTCGTCCGCGTGTTCGAACCGTCAGAGTTTCGCCCTCTCGTAGCACACGGGACTCTTCTAATCGTGCACGTTCAATTGCCGCCTTTGAAATTGAACGTTCAATGTGAATGAGTGCCTCGTAGGCCGCTTCGGCAATTGCCTGTGAAATCACAGCTGCACGGGCTCGGGCGCTGCGGCGGATGAGCGCACGTTGGGAGGCCTCTCGCTCATTACGTGCCGACTCTTCAAGTGCTAAGGCACGGGCGGCAACCGATGTAACACGCTCTTCAATTGTTCGAACAGCTAGACGCGCCTCAACTTCGGCGGTGCGGGCTATTGAAACCGAGTTGCGTAGATCTTCTGTAAAACTGTGATCGGGCTCGGCAATAGTGCCTTGCTGGTGAAGTTGGTTCTGGGCAATTACTAATTCACCTTCATCGCGAGATTTAGCATTACCTGCCTCGTTAATGTTGGCATTTAATCGCTCGACCTCGGCCATTGCAGATTTCATGTTCTGCCCAGAGACGGCCAACTGCTCAGTTAGAGCACCGATACGTGCATCAGATTCATTGAGCTTTGATAAAGCCAGGTCGTACTCACTTTGCTTACCCTCAACTTCGGTACTCTGTGTTGAAATATCAAACTTTAAACGATCGCATGTATGGGTAATCTCAGTGAGTTTGGTTTCCAGGCCGGCTATAAGGGCGGTTATTTCAATAAGTGAAGAAGAGGATTTAGAGCCTCCGCGAGCACGAAGCCGTGTAACCACATCGCCATCGCGCGTGACAACAGTGACCGATGGATTCGAGCGAAGAATCGCTTCGGCATCGCGTGCTGAGTCGGCAACAACGATATTGGCAAGTAGTGATGAGACAAGAGCGCTGATTGAATTAGAGCGAACATGCGATGCAAGAGAGGTTAAGCCAGCTGGAATCATCGAGCTAGAGGTCGCGCCTTCTTCGTAGACCAAAACATCGGCCTGCCCTAGATTTTCACTTCTTAAAGTTGTGAGGGCTGTAACTGCCGATGCTAAGTCTTTTACGACTACGGCTTCTGCGAGAGCACCAAGGGCGGCAGCGGTCGCAGTTTCCCAACCAGAGTCGATTTCAATAAGGCTTGAAATCGATCCGAGAATATGAACACCTCGTGAGTCATGAAGCAAAGCTGAAGCGCCATCACGGTTTTGTGAAGTCAGCTTCATCGCTTCGATTTTAGATTCAATTACATTACGTTCACGATCAGCTAGTCGTTCGGCCTCAACAAGTGCATTTAACTTATTCTTGGCTGCCTCTAGTACTGATTTTGTATTTTCGAACTGCGAGTCAAGACCCTTTTCGCCAGTATCTGCACTTGCAATTTCAAGTTCATACGTTGAGTATTCGCGTTGGGCTGTATCTACACGGTTTTGTGCCTCATCGCGCGATCGCGTCAATCTCGCAATCTCTTCAGAGATCGCCTCGAGGCGAGCTTGAAGGGATTTAATATGGCCCTCTTGCCGCGCTGTACCTTCGCGTGCATCTGCGATGGCTCGCATCGCTGCAGCGATCTTATCTTCATCGATTTTTAATGCGTGCTCACTTTGAACAAGATTTGATGTTGCCGCAACAAGTGCCTGCTTTGATGTTGAAACATTTGTACGCAGTTCGCTCTCTTCTTGGCGTAAGAGCACTGCATCTCTATCTATTGCATCGGGATCGCGGCCCGAAGTACGCGCCTCTTCCGCCTCTTCATTGAGAAAACGTGATCGCTCTTGTGCAAGTGATTGAGTTCCTCTAAATTTTTCGCGAAGAGAGTTCAATTGATAGTAGGTCTCTTGGGCTGTGACCAATTGCGGTCCCTCAACAGAGGCTTGATAATCTAGAGCCTCTTCGCGCTTTCGAATTGAATCAACTTCTGCCTCTACGACACCACGTCGCTCACGCAGCGCTGTCTCATCTGCAACTTCTGCATCGAGAGTCTTTGAAAGAGTTATAAAATCATCGGCAAGCAATCGAAGCTTGGCATCTCGAAGATCTGCCTGAATAGTCGCCGCTTTCTTGGCGACCTCTGCCTGTTTACCTAATGGTCGAAGTTGACGGCGCAGCTCTACAGTTAAATCCTGAACACGCGCTAGATTTGTCTGCATTGAATCTAATTTGCGCAGCGCCTTTTCTTTACGTTTGCGATGCTTAAGAACTCCTGCAGCCTCTTCGATGAATCCACGACGCTCTTCTGGTGTTGCCATCAAGATTGCATCGAGTTGGCCTTGACCAACAATCACGTGCATTTCGCGCCCGATTCCAGAGTCACTTAAGAGCTCTTGAATGTCGAGTAAGCGGGATGCTTCACCATTAATCTGGTACTCGCTGTGCCCGTTACGGAAAAGTATGCGCGAAATTGTTACTTCGCTGTATTCAATTGGAAGTGCGCCATCGGCATTATCGATTGTGAGAGAAACTTCAGCACGGCCAAGTGGTGCACGCCCGCTAGTTCCAGCGAAGATAACATCTTCCATCTTGCCACCGCGTAAAGATTTCGCGCCCTGTTCACCCATCACCCAAGTCAGAGCATCGACGACGTTACTTTTTCCTGAACCATTTGGCCCAACCACGCATGTGATTCCGGGCTCCAGGCGCAAAGTGGTAGAGGAAGCAAAGGACTTAAAGCCCTTGAGGGTGATGCTCTTCAAATACACGCGGCAAACCTATCGCCAATTGAGAGCATTTTTAACGGTTTTAAGGCTGAGGTAGCTCGTGTTTTAAGGATTCGTAGGCGATACGCGCGGCAATCTGTTCGGCTTCGCGCTTACTCTTACCGCTGCCTTGACTGATGCCAACGCCTGCGACCATAGCAACGGCGGTGAAATTCTTATCGTGATCAGGACCTTCTTCGCTAACAACATATTCAGGTACACCCTTATTCAGAGCTGCTACTAACTCTTGGAGCGCCGTCTTGCCATCTAAGCCAGCCCCGCGAGCCACTGCTGAATCCATTGTCGATGATATTAATCGACGAACAATTTGGGTGCAGATTTCAAAACCGAACTGCATATAAATTGCACCTATAACCGCCTCAAGGGCATCGGCAAGAAGGGAGTTTTTATCTCTTCCTCCCGTGACCTCTTCGCCTTTTCCTAAGCGAATGTGTTTTCCCAAATCTAGCTCGCGCGCGATATCTGCCAGTGCGCGCATGTTGACTACACCTGAACGAAGTGGAGAGAGGCGACTTTCATCAAACTCTGGATAACGTTTGTAGAGCTCTTCAGTGACGATTAAACCTAAAACTGAATCACCTAAAAACTCAAGGCGCTCATTAGTCTCTTTACTTCCCGATTCATATGCAAATGAACGGTGAGTAAAAGCTAACTCGAGAAGTGCGGGTTCAATAACAACCCCCAACTGCTCATTGAGCAACTGGCTCAGATCAGACCTCTAATACCTGGCGACGGTTGTAAGTACCGCAGGTTGGGCAGGCAGTGTGTTGCAGCTTTGGCTGTTGGCACTGTGGGCATGTTGCAAGAGAGGCAGCAGTTGTCTTCCACTGGCTTCGGCGTGAGCGCGTCTTAGAACGCGAGGTCTTCCGCTTTGGTACTGG
>WLHG01000037.1 GCA_009702845.1 Actinomycetota bacterium | reverse complement strand
TACACGTACAAAATCGCCTTCGGAACTAACTTCCAAGACTTCGGCTTAGCAAGTGCAATATCCGTCATTATTTTCCTCATTGTTGCATCGATTTCTATGTACGGCCTGCGACGATCTAAGGTTATGGAGACTTTCGGATGAATAAGTGGGTAAGAGAAAATCTTTGGCGACACAGCATTGTAATTGCCACCTGTCTTTTTTCGCTCTTTCCACTGTATTTAGTCATTCTCTCATCGCTTAAAACCAGTGGCAGTCTGCAAGTCGGATCTTTCATCCCCCATGAAGTCTCCTTGGACAACTTTCGCTTCTTATTCGAATCGCCAAAAACGCCTTACCTGCTTTGGTTCAAGAATTCATTAGTTATCGCGTCGACTGTCGCGCTTAGCTCAGTGTTTATTGGCGCAGCATCTGCTTATGCTTTTAGTCGCTTGAAATTTAAAGGCAAGAAACTTGGAATTCGTCTTTTGCTTTTAGTGCAGATGTTTCCCGCAGTATTAGCGATTTCAGCGGTCTATGTCATCATGGAGAGGGTGTACACCTTTGCTCCTAATATAGGTTTAGGTAGTCAAGGCGGTTTGATACTTGTTTACTTAGGCGGATCAATGGGAGTTAATATTTGGCTTCTCAAGGGCTTTGTAGATTCGATTCCCGCCGAATTAGATGAAGCTGCCAAGATCGATGGCGCAAGCCCAGTCCAGACTTACTGGTTAATTTTCCTCCCTCTTGCTACCCCCGTTTTAGCAGTTGTTTGTCTATTAAGTTTCATCGGAACATTTAATGAGTTCATTTTGGCCAGACTCTTCCTTGTTGAAATGGAAGGAAGAACAATCGCCGTAGGACTTCAACAATTTATCGGCGGTCAGTACGCCTCTAACTGGGGGCCATTTGCGGCAGGCTCTATTTTGGCCTCGATCCCAATTGTTATTATCTTCCTATCGCTTCAGCGATTCATTGTTAATGGCTTAACTGCTGGATCTGTTAAGGGATGATGAAACGAAAGTCAGCTCTGGCTTTCTTAACTACCCTTTTTCTCGCTGCAACATCATTCTCATTTGCTGCGACTAGCCCTACAGCAAATATTCATGTGGGACTGGTTAATGATCTGATTTATTTTGTCATGCCAGATCGATACAAAGATGGCAGCAGCGCCAACAACAAACTGGCGGGTTTTGATCCGGCTGAGACTGCTTTCTATCACGGGGGTGATCTCAAAGGCCTGACCGGTACCTGTGCCCCTGGCGATGATGGATTGGCTCGAATAAAGGCGATGGGTTTTACCGCAGTCTGGGTGACACCTTTAGTACGGCAATCCACCCCAACGGTTGTCTCGGCGGGTTATCACGGATATTGGGGAGTTGATTTTCTCAACGTTGACCCACATCTGGGCACTAATGCCGACCTAATTGCATTTTCGGCATGTGCTAAAAAACTAAAATTGAAATTGATTCTAGATATCGTAACGAATCACACTGCCGACATTATTCAGTACAACGGTACTGAGGCCTACATTCCAAGCAACTGGACAAAAATCAAAACTCCAACCTGGCTCAATGACCTCAGTAACTATCACAACGTAGGCGATACTGGAAAGTGTTGGGGCGACGGAGACTGCACGACGCTTGGCGATTTTTACGGTCTAGATGATTTAGCCACTGAAAAACCAGTGGTGTACAACGGCTGGGCGGATGTATATGGGCAGTGGATAGAGAAGTATGGATTTGCCGGTTTTAGAGTAGATACTGCAAAGCATGTCGATACGGAGTTCTTTAAAAACTGGCAGCCATTGATTCTACAAAAAGCTAAATCTGCCGGAATCCCCAATTTTACACTCTTTGGAGAGGTTACAAATCCGACGGCCTTTGGACTGATGACTTTCGTGCGTGAGAATAGAATTCAAACAGTGCTCGACTTTCCCTTTCAAACAAATGCAACAGGCTTTGCATCGGGTATTAATGACGCTACTAGCCTCAATACATTTTTCCTCACCGATGACTATTACACGAGTCCTACATCTTCTGCGAGTAATCTCGTCACCTTCTTAGGAAACCATGATATGGGGCGCGTCGGGTTCCTCTTGAACTCTATGAAGATTCAAACGCCCTCTGAGCTTTTAGCTCGTGATGAACTTGCACATGCGCTGATGTATTTTTCACGCGGAATTCCAACTGTCTATTACGGCGATGAAGTAGGTATGACTGGCAGCAACAACGGAGATGACCAAATGGCCCGGCAAGATATGTTTGCCACGAAGATCCCTGATTGGAAGAGTGAACTGCGCATAGGTGGAAAGCCAGTGGGTAACGGAAACTCTTTCGCCCTTACAAAATCTAACCCATTAGTAAAATACCTCACGCAGCTCGCAAAACTGCGTGCTGCACATCCAGCTCTGGCTAATGCGACGATGCAAACACGTTTAGCCAAGGGATCGGTGTATGCCATCTCCAAAAAAGACTCATCGGAAAACCGTGAATATGTAGTGGCCTTCAATAATGGGTCAAAACCAACGAGTATTGAAGTAAATACCGCGACCTCAACAGGGGGTTGGACAAGCATCTTAGGCAAAACCGCATACAAAACTACCGGTAGCAAATTGAAGTTCATCGTTCCCGCTCTCTCAACCATTGTGTTTAGAGCCAACAAAGTGATCGACAGCGTGAAAACTACATCAGGAAAGATATCTGCCAGAGTGGATGATATGACTGGCTATTACCAGGCTTCGGCGAGTGTGACCTCACGCGATCTCTTATCGGTTGAGTTCTTTGCAAGAACATCAACAAGTTCTTCGTGGACCTCTCTTGGCACCGATACAAACGCTCCCTACAGCGTATTCATCAACCCACAAGAGATTCTCGGTGAAAGTATCGAGATAAAAGCACGTGCCACTAATTCGAAAGGAGAGGCTCTTGAACTCCCAACCACGCAATTCACTATTCCCGCACCATGATGGTAGCGAGCTCTATGTCAGTAACGATGCACCCGCTATCGGTGATTCAGTAACTTTAAAAGTCCGCGTACCACATGCATATACTTTTACTAAGGCCTTTGTCCGTCTATATCACGATGGTGAGCCACGAAGTTTTGAATTGAAAGCTGGCAAAGAGGGCGATGTTGAAACATGGTGGTCGGTAAAAGTTTCGATTGAGAATATCTCCACGCTCTATCGCTTCGTTTTTGTAGCTGAAGGAAAATATGAGTGGCTCAACGCCGCTGGCTTATTTGACCACGATGTTCATTCGAACAATGATTTCCAGATTGTTGCAGTTCCTGCATATCCGCAGTGGATTAAATCATCGGTCTTTTATCAAATATTTCCCGATCGATTTGCAAAATCACAAGATGTTCATCCGATTCCCGATTGGGCAGATCCTCGAGAGTGGAATGAACTCCCACGCGGGCGTAGCAAGTACACCGGGCGAGAGCTATACGGTGGAGATTTAAAGGGCGTAGAGCAACACTTAGATTACGTGAGCGATTTAGGTGTCAATGGAATCTATTTCACGCCGTTTTTTCCAGCACGGTCAAATCATCGCTATGACGCAAGTAGTTTTGACCACGTTGATCCAATTTTGGGTGGCAATAAAGCGATGTTTAGCCTGGTTGCCGCCGCCAATAAGCGCAGGATTCGTCTACTCGGTGACTTAACATCTAATCACTGTGGCGCTGGTCATCCATGGCTTGCAAAGGCGATCAAAGACAAGAAATCAAAAGAGCGCGGTTATTTTTATTGGGATAAGTCGGTCAAGCATGGATATGTTGGGTGGTGGGATTTGGCATCCCTTCCAAAATTAAATTTCAACTCCCAGGCTTTACGAAATGCAATGTATGCCGGCAAAAACTCGATTGTAAAAAAATGGTTGTCACCGAAATTTGGTATGGCGGGTTGGCGCATAGATGTTGGAAATATGACTGGGCGATTAGGTGCCGACGATATGCACGATGAGGTCATGCGCGGTATTCGACAGGCAATGGATGAGGTTAAGCCAGATGCCTGGCTCGTTGCAGAGAACGGTGACTTCGTTGCGAGCGATCTAAATGGTTTAGGTTGGCATGGAGCGATGAATTATCAGGGCTTTATGCGCCCGGTATGGAACTGGGTTAACAAGAACTCAACGATCGGCGGTGGCTTTCAAGGCCTGCCATTTTCTATGCCAAAAATTAGTGGGCGCCAATTAGTTGAGAGTATGACCCAGTTCAGTGCAGCAATTCCATGGCGATCATTAGTTGCGAGCATGGTCTTGCTTGATTCGCACGACACGGCCCGTATGCGCACAGTCGTCCTTGGCGATAAAGCCGTTCACCTATCTGCAATGGCATTGATGCTTTCTTATCCCGGAGTACCTTCCATTTTTGCCGGGGATGAGATTGGCCTTGAGGGCGCCTGGGGCGAGGATGGCCGTCGAACAATTAATTGGGAGAATCGTTCAGCCTGGGACCATGAGTTTTTAGCTCAGATCAAGTTACTTGTAGAGATTCGTAGACACCGCGATGGCCTTATACATGGCGGTTTGCGCTGGCTTGCCGTTGAAGATGATTACATCGCATTCTTACGAGAGTCTAAGAAAGAGTCGATTCTTGTTTTCATTTCACGAAAACAAGTCAAAGCGACGCTTGATTTAAAACCCTATGGTTATGTAATTAAGCAAACGCTCTACGGTGAGAGTGCGCAAGGTTCAAAGATCGTAATCGCCTCTAAAGCAGCTACTCAAGCAGTGTGGGTCGTTGAATCAAGCCAAAAACGCATTGGCTGATCTAAATACTTAGCCCAGGATCTCTCGTTGTGACCACTGCGTTTGTAAACCTTACTGATGAAATTATGGTGCCTATATCCATGTTCGTGCATTAATTGATCGGCCACGTTTTGAAGAGGTGCATATTCGGCATCTAAACCCTTTGTGCCATGACTCATCCATACTTTGTAAGCTCCGGGAATTGGCAGAGAGAGAACGGTTTTATCTACAAGTGGAAGCGCGCCGAAAGGCCAGTGCGGTGAGAGAGCAAGGGCCGTTGTAAATTTATCGGGAAGTTGGGCGAGTGCGTAGAGAGTTGCAAGCGCGCCCATACTTGAGCCAATCATTGCTGTTTTCTCTGGAGCAACTCCGGGAGCAATTGCCGGAACGTACTCTTCAAAGATTTTTTTCAAGTAGGCATCGCCGTGAAGCATTGAAGGATCAAAGCTCTTTGCATAATTACTATGTACGGCCATGCCATCGCGGAAATACTTTTCAGGAACCAAATCTTTTCCCCGACCCCAAGGATTAGATTTTGTACTGCTATGCCACACTCCGATAATCGCTGGAGGAGCTATTCCTAATTGCGCGCTCACGCGAAGCGCCGATTGAGCCATTTTCCACGTCTGTCCTTTGTGTGTAGATGTAGTGCCATCAAATACGTTTTGTCCATCGTGGGCGATTAATAAACGCTCGGCAGGCTCCTTTGGCAGCCAATAATCAACGGTACGACCTTCGAAATCGACGCGCTTAATCTCGCCTGCAACCCCTCGAATTTGGAAGCGCTTAATCTCTTTCATAATGGTTAAATCTACCCATGTCTGCGCCTAAACGAAGCATTATGTGGTTTCGTCGAGATCTTCGCATAGGTGATAACCCAGCCCTTCTTGAGGCGATCGCTGCCGGCGAAGAGATTGTTCCCGTTTTTATTCTAGATAAAAAACTAATTGAAAGTGCTGGCACTAAACGTCTAGCTTATTTGGGGCAGTCACTTCGCTCACTTGATGATTCACTTGGCAACACACTGCATGTAATGGTGGGCGAACAGGGCGAGGTTTTACAAGAGTTGATCGAGAGATATAACGCGAGCTCGGTACATATATCAACTGAATACGAGCCTTATGGAGCAGCGCGTGATGCACGTGTTGAAGCGACAGGAATTCCTTTGCATCGCACCGGTAGTCCATATGCCGTGGCTCCGGGACGAGTGTTAAAGCCAAGTGATTCCACACCGTACAAGGTCTATACGCCTTTTTATCGCGCATGGTCTCTGCATGGATGGCGAAAACCTGCGGAGACACCTAAGAACATTATAAGCGTGATGCCACAAGAAGGCGATAGAAACTTTCCCGATTGGAAGTTACCTGATGGGGTATCAATTACAGCAGCCGGTGAAAAGGCGGCGCTAGCGCGTTGGAAATTCTTTCAAGAAAATGGATTAGATAGTTACGACGAAGGGCGAAACCTTGCCGGTATTGATGGCACTAGCAAATTGAGTGCACATTTAAAGTGGGGGGAGATTCACCCTCGCACATTGTTGGCATCCCTTGGCGAAAGTAAGGCGCATGACACTTTTAGAAAAGAGATAGCTTGGAGAGAGTTTTATGCCGATGTTCTCCACAATAATCCGCATACCGATAAGGATTACTACGCACCGCGCTTTGCCGAGATGCGATATAACAAGCCAGATGAAAAATTCCAAGCATGGAAAGATGGGAAAACCGGATTTCCATTTGTCGATGCCGCAATGCGGCAGTTAGTGCATGAGGGTTGGATGCATAATCGAACCCGTATGGTCGTGGCCTCATTTCTAGTTAAGGATTTACACCTTGAATGGCAGCTAGGGGCCGACTTCTTTATGGAGCATTTGGTTGACTTCGACGTTGCATCTAATTCCCACGGCTGGCAGTGGACGGCTGGAAGTGGCACCGATGCATCGCCGTATTACCGAGTATTTAACCCAATTGAGCAGGGCAAGCGCTTTGATGCAAATGGTGATTACATCCGCAGGTACGTCCCAGAGCTGGCTCATTTATCGGCCACAGTTATTCATGAACCCTGGCTCCACGCAGATGCCGACACCAACAACTACCCACCAAGGATCGTCGATCACGCCATTGAGCGTCTTGAATCACTAGCACGCTTGAAAGAGATTAAATCCGACAAACCCCAAGACCCTCGCGCTTAGCTCGATACATCGCATCATCGGCGCGACGAAGCAAGTCAGGTGCTCCATTATTTGCCGCCAAACCAATGCTCACGCCAATTTGAATTGTATGGCTCTCTACCGTGAAGGGATAACTCAAAGTAGCCCGTAGCGCTAACGCCACATCCATCGCTGATTCATAACTTCCCTCGTATAAAACTCCAAACTCGTCTCCACCTAATCGTGCAAGAAGTGCTCCATGCGGAAGTGCGCGACTAAATCGCAACGCAACTTGCTGCAAGACTTTATCCCCCGCGGCATGCCCATGAAGATCATTGACAGGCTTAAATCCATCGAGATCTAGAAGCATTAGCGAGCCATCCTTACCCATGAAGTTTTCTATCTCAGATATCAAGGTACGTCGATTAGGAAGATTAGTTAACTCGTCCGTGCGTGCCAGAAACCTCTCATGCCCGATACTGCGCGCAGCTTTTAGCGCGATCGACATACGAATAAAAGCAAGCAGCAAAGTTGCAATAGCAGGAATGAGAACAAAACTTGGAAAGTACCCCGGCCGAATTGCAATAAGGGCAAGAAGGGTCGCGCTTAGAAAAACAGAGAGTGTAATCAAAATCGGATTCGTATTTTTATCATCTATCGCATCAGGGCTATTGATACTAAAGCTTATTGAAATAATCAAAATTCCTAATAACCAGCCATCATCAACGATTGAGCCGAAGGTGTATGAACCACGAATATGCATACCAAGGTAGAGAAAGTCAGTGATGGAAAAAACGATTACCCCGAAAGCAAGAACAATCCCACGCTTGGTGATGCCCTGGGCTATAACTGCAGCGAGAGTGAGTGAGAGTAAAATCAAGTCGGCCACCGGAAAGACCAGTGCAAAGAATGTCTGGCCTAAATCCCCATTGAAATGTGGCAAGACCGGCTTTAAAAAGAGCGTGGTTCCCAATGTACTCAAACCCAAACCCACGATTGATGCATCAAAGATTTCAAGGAGTGAAAGCTTTCGACTAGGTGATATTAACCGCGGCAAACCAACCATGGCGAAAGGGTAGAAGAGCAGATATGCAGTATTTGATAGTAGCTCTGTGGGGGCGCGAATGGTAAAGAATGAGGAGAGGCTAGAAATGAGTGAACCACCGAGCCATAAGCCAATGGCAATCGCAATAAGTGGTTGCGCAAAGCGATCATTGATTCGAGGCGCCTTTATTACAACGGCGATTGCGCAGACCGGAATAGCGTTATAGAGGAAGAGCTCGCTCCACATCCCTTTTATGAATGGGAAAAAACTTAAGAGAAGATGCACCCCGAGTAGTACAGCCCCAGCCCCCTGAATAAGCCGTGTGCGCATTTAC
>WLHG01000036.1 GCA_009702845.1 Actinomycetota bacterium | reverse complement strand
TACGGGAAGGCATGGAGCCATGAGCAGCGCTTACGTGGCTTGAAATTATTTGGCGACTACAACATGAATACATATTTCTTGGCACCGAAAGATGTCCCATGGCAACGCTTCAATTGGCGAACACTCTTTGGAGATGAATTTCTCTCACTAACCGATGAGTTAATCCAGGTGGGTCGTTCACATGCAGTCGATATCGTTGTGTGCGTCTCTCCGGGTCTTTCAGTTAAATACAGCGATCACCATGATGTCATCGCAGTTGTGGGCAGATACAAACAACTCTTCGATCTTGGCGCACGTCATTTTGGACTTTTATGGGACGACATCGCCTGGGAGCTCTCACATCCTGAGGATATTGAGGCATATGATTCAACGGCAGCGGCACATGCCGATTTTAGTAATCGCGTTTGGGCAGAGCTCTTGAAGTTAGATTCAAATCTTAAGTTAACCGTGTGCCCTATGCATTACTCTGGACGCGGCAATGAGCCTTACCTTCTTGAACTTGGACGCCAGCTTCAATCCCGCATTAATCTCATGTGGACCGGACGCTCCATCTGCTCTGAGTATCTAGATATAAGCGATGCCGTTATTTTCGAACGTACAACAATGCGTCCCCCTCTTTATTGGGACAATTTCCCTGTCAATGACGGCAGCATGCAGAAAAGTTTATTCATCGGACCTGTGCGCGGGCGTGAAGTTGGCCTTGAGCGATACTCGGCTGGCTTACTTTCAAATCCAATGGTGCAGTTTGAAATGTCGCAGTTTCCACTATTTACTATTGGTGATTACCTGTGGAACTCTCACACTTATAATGCAGATCAATCATGGGAAGAGTCACTAGTCCACCTGATCAAGGATGATGTAGATCGCTCTTGCCTTCGCGCATTCATGCGAACATCGATGGGTACGGTAGTCGGAGGTGATCCAGCCCCTGATTTAAGGGCTGTGTTTAGAAGAGGTGTAACTGCTTGGCGTAAGGGTGATTTGGTAGAGGCCGGAGATGTTTTTATAAACGCGGGAGAGGAAATGATCGCAAATCATGCCTATCTGTTGAGTCCCTCTTTCTCGCGACCTGAAATAATTTCAGAGATTTCAATGTGGCTTGAGAAATATCTCATTGGCGCCGAGGTGCTTGTCGGTCTCGGAGAAATATTGAAGCGATGTAGTTTTGACTCTTCCAAGGGTGCAATCACCGGAACTGCGCTCGAGATAACTGAGCTAGGCGCTTTGACTGAGCGCCTGCAGGCACATCGCAAGAATTTATTTGGTGATCAAATTGAAGGTCCTATCAATGAACTTATGGCCGAGTTAGGAAGCTAGCTGATGTCGGGTGTGAATGTTTTTATCGGTGACAGTGTCACCGATTGCGGCCGCGATATAGAGCCACCTTTTGGCGATGGCTATGTCAGGGAAATCGCTCGAAGCGGGGCTCTCAGTGGCGAGATAATTAACGTTGGCACAAGTGGCCATCGTTTAATAGATTTGGAAAATCGTTGGCAGGTCGATGTTTTGGACCATAAACCGACATTGCTCTCGATCGCTATAGGAATCAATGATACGTGGCGACGATACGATGGTAATGACATCACTACCATCGAGGATTTCCGCGAGCGTTATCACCGCTTATTGTCTTCAACAAAGGCAGCCTGCAACCCAAAATTTATTCTATGCGAGCCTTTTTTACTCGCAGTCAACGATGAAATGAACACTTGGCGCGAAGATCTCGATCCCAAAATCGCCGTTGTTCATGAGATGGCAGCTGCCTTTGATGCAATCCTTGTTCCATTCGATGCCCATATCAACACATTGGCGAAAACTATTTCGATGACTGAATTGGCTGAAGATGGAATACATCCAACGATCTTTGGCCACCAAGAGCTAGCCAGATTTTGGATTAAATGTGTAAGTGAGCCTGTTCGTTAAGAATTCGTAGTGCACGCAGGCCATCACTCGGCCAGATTGAGACCGTCGTGATTGAACATGGTGAGATATCTATGTGAAAAATTGCATCGGCATGAGCGCCAATTACTAGCTTTGCGGCCGTCTTAATTGTTCCATTGTGGCTCACAACGACAACGCGCTGTCCCGGATACATTGCAACGATTTTTTCAAGTCCTTCATCAATACGAAGAGCAACTGCGTCATAGGACTCACCCTCTGGCGGAGCAATACTCGTTGAACTAACCCATGAATGATAATCGGCAGGATATTTTTCTTTTACCTCTTCAATCGACATCCCATCCCAAATGCCGAAGCCGCATTCGATCCAGAGTTCATCAAAGTTGATTGGTAGACCAGTTATCCGCGAAATCGCCTCGGCCGTTTGTCTCGTTCGGTTTTGAGGAGAGGCAATGATTACCTCTGGATTGAGCCGGGCAATCGCCTTGGCTACAAGTTCGGCTTGAGCCAGGCCCTCTTCAGTTAGCTCTGGGTTGAGTGGGCCGTAGCCCGAAAACTTCTTAAAAGGCGTTAGCGGAGTCTCGCCATGGCGTACAAGAAATATTGTTGTCGCCTTTTCGCCGCTCATAAGCCGTTCAGTTAAATAGTTCTTTCGAATTGAGACTATCTCTCCACCACCAGCCTGCTGATCAAGTGCTTTATTAGCTAAGCGATCGGCGTGAGAGTTCTCATCGCGAGGAATCCATGTATAACTAACTAACTCAGGTGAGTGTGCAGCGCGCGCATCGGCTGCAAGTGATCGCATATCTGCATGCTTTATCTGCCATCGACCTGACATCTGCTCGACAACTAATTTGCTATCCATCTTTACATCAATTGTTGCCGCTGGATCGATTGAATTAACGGCAGTTAGGCCGGCGATGAGCCCGCTATATTCAGCAACGTTATTTGTTGCTATCCCGATAAAATCATAGAGCTCGGCGACAATAGATCCATTTTCGGTGATAACAGAGCCATAACCTGCTGGTCCAGGATTGCCACGTGAACCGCCATCGGCAGTTATCTGAAAATGGCGGGCCATCTAATTAAACTCCGCGTACCAAAATGCACCGGCACTCTTCGCAGCGGATAACCTCGTCATCAGATAAATCTGTGATGCGCTTAAGTTCAACAGCGTTAATGGAGAGATGACAACCATTACAACTTCCGGCGATTAAAGCCGCCGCTCCAGTGCCATTATTTGATGCTCGGATTTTTTCATACAGAGCAACGAAATCAGGTGCAATAGAGGCGAGGGTCTCACTTCTCTCTCTCGCCACAGATTCAAGCTCGTTATTTAACGTCGCGAGCGCATTCTCTTTGCGGATTTCAAGGTCGGCAATTTCGGCTGCATAAGTCGCCTCTTCTAAACTGAGTTCGGTAATACGCGAATTTATATCATCGATTCGCATCATGATTTCAAGCTCGACCTCTTCAAGCTCTGCCCTGCGCGCGCCTAACGTTCCCACTTCATGTTGAAGCTGCTCTAACTCTTTAGGCGATGCCGACCCGCCATTGAGGCGGGCTTCATCGCGTGTAATTCGAAGAACTATCTGCTCTACATCGGCCTCGGCCCGCAAGAGTTCGCGTTTTACATCGCTGAGTTCGGTCTGTGCGCCAATGCGTAGATCTCGAGCGTTATTTGATTTTGTTGTGACATTTGCTAAAAGCGCGTGCTCAGGAAGGGTTGCAACTTTATGGTTTAGGGCTGTGGTCACTTGATCAAAGCGGGCTATATCAACTATCTGACGTTGATCACTTGGGCTTGCCTTCATGATCAACTCCTTCACATACTTCTTGTGGGCGCTGAGGGTTTCGAACCCCCGACATTCTCGGTGTAAACGAGACGCTCTACCACTGAGCTAAGCACCCGCACTCATAATGAGTACTGGGGAATCTTACTTCAGGTCTATCGAAATAGGTAAATCGAGCTTACAGAGCTTCAAGCGCCGCCTTATAGTCGCCTGCATTTCGAGCATCACCGGCGCCGTTAATGACCTGCCAGCGCAGAATGCCCGCTTTATCGATTACGAAAGTTCCACGAGTTGATCGTCCGCGCTCTTCATCAAATACGCCGTACTCCTTAGCGACTGCGCCATGTGGCCAAAAATCGCTGAGCAATGGGAACTTGTATCCCTCGTGCTCGGCAAATGCCCGTAGTGAAAACATTGGATCGCATGAGATTGCAAGTAATTGAACATTATCATTTTGAAAAGCTGCGAGGTCATCACGAAGTGCGCACAGTTCACCAGTGCAAATTCCGGAAAAAGCAAAGGGATAAAAAAGAACTACAACATTCTTTTCGCCTTTAAATGATGATAGCGATACTTTCTCACCATGCTGATTAACTAATTCAAAATCTGGAGCGGCTTGGCCAATTGTTATCATGGGCGTAAATCTATCGTTTGCCCGCCTTGCGTGCCACTAGACGTGTCGCCGTCCAATCTGGTGCAATCGATAACGATGAAGTTTGGCTCAGACCAGCGATAGGCGCAGCATCTTGAATATCGCTCGGCTCGACGTGGCCATCACGATTTACTTTAGGAGTAAGCACCCATATTGCACCGCTGGCAGATAAATAAGTGAGTGAATCCATGAGCTCATCGACTAGATCGCCATCGCCATCGCGCCACCAAATGATGACGGCATCGACAACATCTTGAATATGCCCGCTCAAGAACTCTGTTCCAGTTATCGCAGATATCTGCTCTCGAAGCTTTATATCGCTGTCATCGCTGCGGCCGACCTCTAGAATCAAGTCGCCCTTCTTCATCCCCATTCTGGCTGGCACGGGCTAAGTCCACCGAATCTGGCAGGGATAAGCAAGAGGTTTGAGGCCTTAATTTTCCATTTCGACTTACTGGGCAGTTCAATGGAGAATAGGGGCCATGAGCGAAAACTTTGAAGCGCCCGATCAGATCATCGACCAGCTGGTGGACACGGATCCATCTGAAACCGCTGAGTGGCAAGCATCCTTTGATGCAGCCCTTGCGCATGCTGGACCCGTACGTGCCCGCTATTTAATGCTCAGTCTCCTAAAGCGCGCCCATGAGAAGAACATTGGGCTTTCTGCGCTTCGAACCACCGATTACATCAACACTATCTCTCCCGAAAACGAGCCGGCCTTCCCGGGAGATGAAAATATTGAACGTCGAATACGTGCAATAAATAGATGGAACGCGGCGATGTTGGTTCACCGTGCCCAGCGCCCAGGGGTTGGAGTTGGTGGACATATTTCAACGTATGCATCATCTGCCGCTCTCTACGAAGTTGGCTTTAACCACTTCTTTCGTGGGCAAGACCACCCAGGCGGCGGAGATCAAATATTTTTCCAAGGACATGCAAGTCCAGGAATGTATGCGCGCGCCTTTCTTGAAGGAAGGTTGAGCGAAGATCAGTTAGATGGATTTAGGCAAGAGCTTTCACATCCATCAGGAAGTTTGTCTTCATATCCGCACCCACGATTGATGCCCGACTTTTGGCAGTTCCCTACAGTCTCGATGGGAATCGGACCACTGAATGCGATTTATCAAGCACGTTATAACCGCTATCTTCATAACCGAGGATTTAAAGATACAAACGATCAGCATGTTTGGGCATTTCTTGGAGACGGTGAAGTCGATGAGGTCGATTCATTAGGTGCAATCGGGCTAGCAACTCGCGAAAAATTAGATAATTTAACTTTTGTCGTTAACTGCAACTTGCAACGCCTTGATGGTCCGGTTCGCGGAAACGGCAAGATTATCCAAGAGCTCGAGTCAATCTTTGGCGGCGCTGGCTGGAATGTTATTAAGGTCGTATGGAGCCGTGATTGGGATCCACTCTTAGCCCAGGACCGGGAAGGCGCACTTGTCAAAATAATGAATGAGACACTCGATGGCGATTACCAGACATTTAAAGCCGAATCCGGTGGCTACATTCGTGAGAACTTCTTTGGCCGCGACCCACGGACCGCTGCAATGGTGGCTGACTGGAGCGATGAAAAGATCTGGAGCCTCAAGCGCGGTGGACATGATTATAAGAAATTATTTGCAGCATATACAGCCTCAGTGCAGCACAACGGCCGCCCAACAGTAATTTTAGCTAAGACTATTAAGGGTTGGACACTGGGCTCTACATTCGAAGGTCGTAACTCAACGCACCAGATGAAGAAGATGAGCCTTGAAGACATCAAGGGCTTTAGAGACACACTTCATCTAGAAATTCCAGATGAAAAATTAGATAAGTATCTTCCTCCATACTTTAAGCCTTCAGAAGATTCAGAAGAGGCCAAGTATTTAGCTGAACGTCGCGCAGCCCTGGGTGGTTCGATTCCACGCAGGCGTTCGATTTCTAGGCCACTTCCACAGCCTGATGACTCAGTCTATGAGTCAGTTAAGCGCGGCTCGGGACAGCAGGAGATTGCAACAACGATGGCATTTGTTCGCATGCTCAAAGATTTAGTTAAGGATCCCGGACTTGGTTCACGCATTGTTCCGATTATTCCCGATGAGGCACGCACCTTCGGCATGGATTCACTCTTTCCAACTTTAAAGATCTACTCTCCAAACGGTCAGCAGTACAAGGCCGTCGACCGCGAATTAATGTTGTCATATAAAGAGTCAACGTCAGGCGTAATTTTGCACGAAGGTATTAATGAAGCCGGATCAGTTGCCTCATTTACTGCAGTCGGCTCTTCATACTCAACTCATGATGAACCAATGATTCCGATGTACATCTTCTACTCAATGTTTGGTTTCCAGCGCACAGGAGATGCTTTCTGGGCGGCGGCAGATCAACTGGTTCGTGGCTTTGTCATTGGTGCAACGGCTGGTCGTACAACACTAAATGGTGAAGGCCTCCAACATGAAGATGGTCATTCGCATCTTCTTGCATCAACTAACCCTGCAGTCGTTGCCTATGATCCAGCATATGCATTTGAGCTCGGGCATATTGTTAAAGATGGGCTTCGCCGTATGTACGGTGAAAATAGTGAGAATGTTTATTACTACATCACCGTCTATAACGAACCATATATGCACCCAGCAGAGCCTGAGAATCTAGATGTCGCCGGCTTGCTCAAGGGAATCTATTTGTACTCACCTGCCAAAAACCGACGTAAAAAATCTGCACAGATTTTAGCTTCGGGTGTTGGCGTGAATTGGGCGCTCAAGGCGCAGAAACTTCTGAAAGAGGATTGGGGGGTCGAAGCCTCAGTCTGGTCGGTCACGTCATGGAACGAGCTTCGTCGCGATGGTCTCAAGAGCGATCGCCACAACTTGCTCAACCCAAGTGATAAGAGACGAGCATATATTTCGCAAAAGCTCGACGGGCACAAGGGGCCAGTAATTGCAGTTAGCGACTACATGCGTGCGGTACAGGATCAGATCGCGCCATGGATTAGTGCGCCATTTATGTCACTTGGTACTGATGGCTTTGGACTTTCAGATACTCGTGGCGCCTTGCGCCGACACTTTAAAGTCGATGCTGAATCCATAGCCGTTGCAACTCTGCAGGAGTTAGAAAAACTTGGCCAGGTAAAACACAGTGTTGTAAAAGCGGCGATGAATAAGTATCGTATCGATGACATATCGGCTGCTGATGCTGGTAATACGGAAGGCTCAGGTTGATATCAAGAATTGCAATTAGCGATATCTCCCCCGCAGTCTACTTCGGGGGAGAATTTCTTCCCGTTAAAGCAGTTCCAGGTGAATACATAAAGATCAGCGCAACTGCTGTGATCGAAGGCCATGAAAAACTTACGGCCGAAGTTGTCCTGCATAGCGAGAATGGAAAAGTGATTTCCCGCAGCGCCATGGTCGAAAACTGGCCTGGCTCTAATCGCTACGAAGGCGAAATTAGGATTCCCGACCAAGGGGACTACTTTTTTATAGTCGAAGCCGATAGCACGTCTCAGTATCGAACCGTATTAGGTTCGAGCGAGAAATATCCAATCCGAGCCGATAGAGAGCGCGCATTAATTGGCGCCTGGTATGAATTCTTTCCCCGAAGTGAAGGGGCAGTTAAGAACAGCGATGGAACAGTTACAAGTGGAACATTTAAGAGCGCGGCTAAACGAATTCCAGCAGTAGCCGCAATGGGCTTTAATGTTTTGTATTTGCCGCCGATTCATCCCATCGGTATCTCGCATCGAAAAGGCGCGAACAATTCATTAACTCCTACAGCTAATGAACCCGGAGTGCCCTGGGCCATTGGAAACTCCGATGGTGGACATGATGCGATCAATCCAGATTTAGGAACGATGGCAGATTTTGAAAACTTTGTTTCAGTTGCTAATAAGAACTCACTTGAAATTGCCCTAGATCTTGCGCTTCAAACTTCACCTGATC
>WLHG01000035.1 GCA_009702845.1 Actinomycetota bacterium | reverse complement strand
CGTGAGTTCGAAGTTCTCTACGATGCCGATAATGGTTCGGCACATGCGACTATGTTTATCGGTTTCATCCCGCCGTCAGGGGCACCTGCTCACTATCACTTATACGATGAGATCTGCCATATCGTTGCAGGCGGAGGAGAGCTTCATGTCGGAGATACGGTGCAGACATTGTCTGTGGGTTCGACCTTTATCGTTGCGCCTCGCCTCTTGCACGCTTTAGTTAATAACCGAGATGAAGACTTGTGCCTGTTGGGCATTTTCCGTCCAGCTGGCTCTCCCGCTGCCGCTTATTATCCAGATGGCCGCCCTGCGCCTGGGTATGTAGAGTCATAGGCGATGGTGTGAGCATATTGCCAGTATGACGACCGCCAAATATTTGCATTATTATTTTTAATCGGGATACCCTCCCTAATGCAATAGTGAAGAGTTCCATGAAGAGATAACTAGGAGAGCAAATCATGGCCGTAGATTCAGCTACAAAGGATTTAGCATCCCTGCATAGGTCACAATTCTCAGTTTTCGAACATGTAACATATGTAAATTCATGCTCTCAGGGTGCTCTGGCAGATAGTGTTCGAAAGAGTTTTGATACTTATATTGCAACCCTGGAGCTTAAAGGATCAGCGTGGGGCGATTGGGCTGGTTACCAAGAGACAATGCGTTCTCTCTTTGCAGAGTTTTTCAAAGTTCCAACATCAGAAATTGCAGTAACTACCTCAGCCTCCGCCGGTGTAAACGCCGTTGCATCTGCATTAGATTTCACAAAAAAGCGCAACAAAATAGTTACAACTGAAAATGAATTTCCAACTATTGGTCAGACTTGGCACGCCCAGGAACTTCGGGGAGCAGTTGTTCAGCACATTCAAAGCACCAAAGATTTAAGAGTTGATGTCGCAGCGATGATCGCTGCAATCGATGATGAGACATTAATCGTCTCGATTACTCATGGCTGCTATCACAATGGTGCCGTCACTGAGTTGGAGCCAATTATAGAAGCCGCACATAAGGTAGGTGCACTAGTACTAGTTGATGCCTATCAAACTGTTGGAGCTGTTCCGTTGAACTTGTCCACGCTAAAGGCAGATTTTGTTGTCGGCGGAACTCTTAAATATTTATTAGGTGTACCTGGTGTCGGCTTTCTTTATGCGCGTAGCGAAACGACTGGCCATCTAATTCCAACTTCAACTGGTTGGTTTGCCGCTAAAGACATTTTTGCGATGGGTATTCACGCATATGACCCGGCAAAAGATGCCAGACGTTTCGAATCAGGAACTCCAGCGATTCCATCTCTTTACCCCTCCTCGACTGGTCTACAAATGGTCATCGATATCGGAATTGAGAACATTCACTCCTACGTTTCTGGAATTCATGAGGCAATTCGATCTGGAATCGAATCCCTTGGTGGAACGGTAATAACGCCTAGAAATCTCGCCCATCATGGCGCGATGCTGGCAGTTGCATCCCTTGATGAAAATGCACATGTATCTGCATTAGAGGCTGAAAATGTCGTGACCTCCTCGCGTGGAGGCAATATCCGAGTATCGCCACATTTTTACAATAACTATGAAGATGTGGAAAAAATAATTGCAGCCTTCGCTAAAACCAATCACTTCCTGCGCAAGTAGAGATACTCGGAGACTCAGATGACACAGATTGAAAGAGTGGATCTCGCACCTGGAATCAATATCGCCCGCGCAATTACGGGGCTTTGGCAGATTGCTGATATGGAAAAAGATGGTTCGACACTAGATCCAGCTGCAACTGCAGAGTTCATGGCCGCCTACGCGCACGTTGGTTTAGATACTTTCGATATGGCAGACCACTATGGTTCAGCTGAAATCATTGCTGGCTATTTTAAAAAGCATCTTCCAGCTGGAAAAAACGCACACCTGTTTACAAAGTGGGTTCCAAAGCCAGGGCCGGTCACGCGTGATCAAGTAAGAGCGGCAGTCCAAGAGAGATGCACACGTTTACAAAGTGAAAAAGTAGAGCTACTTCAATATCATGCATGGAATTTCTCTAACCCCTTCTGGTTAGACGCTCTTATGTATTTACAAGAGTTGCAAGAAGAGGGTCTGATCGGAGCAATTGGTGTCACTAACTTCGACACTGCGCATTTAAGAATCGCCAAATCAACGGGAGTTAACATCGTTTCAAATCAAATTTCGTACTCCCTCGTTGATCAGCGCGGTGGTGGGGAGATGGCAGATTACTGTGATGCCAACGGCGTGAAAATTCTCGCTTATGGCACGCTATGTGGCGGTTTTATTTCTCAAAAATGGTTAGGTAAAACCGATCCAACTGGTGAGGCACTTCCAAACTGGTCTCTCATGAAGTACAAGCGATTCATTGATGTAGCCGGTGGCTGGGATAAGTTCCAGCATCTGCTTTCAACACTTGATGAAGTTGGAAAAGAGGTTGACCGTTCTATTTCAACGGTAGCCAGCAAGTACCAGCTGGCCCAAAAGGCAGTTGGGGCAGTCATTATTGGTGCGCGCCTTGGCGAAAACGCCCATATCGCTGACGCTGTTTCACTCTTCACTTTCGATCTCTCTACAGCGCAATCCTCAAAAATTGCGTCGGCTCTCGCTCTTTTGGAAGTAATCCCTGGGGACTGCGGAGATGAATATCGCAAACCTCCTTATCTAACTGCTTCAGGGGATTTAAGCCATCATCTCGAAGATTTTCCACCGGTTTACGAAGTTACTCAATCAGGTGGAAAGTCAATGATCGATTCAGGAACTACATGGGAAAACTTGGCTGGATATAGTCGAGCAGTTCGAATCGGTGATCGCGTACTTGTTTCAGGAACTACAGCAACACATGGATCAATCTCTGTGGGAGTAAATGATCCTGTTGCACAAACTCATTTTGTAATCGATAAAATTGAGGCATCTCTTGAATCATTAGGGGCAAAACTAACCGATGTGGTTCGATCACGAATCTTTGTCAGCGACTTAAAGAACTGGGAACCAATAGCTCGAGTCCATGGAATCCGCTTCGCCGATATTCGCCCAGCAAATACAATGTTCAAAGCCGAGCTTATCGGCAGCGATTACTTAGTTGAGATAGAAGTTGAAGCGGTTATTCAATGAAGAAACGTGAACTTGTTGCTGGATATGAAATCTCACCTGTAATAAAGGGTGGTTGGCAGTTGAGTTCTGGTCACTCATTAAACATTGAGATTCAAGAACAAGCGGCAATTTCAGACATGATTTCTTTTATTAAAGCTGGAATAACTACCTTTGATTTTGGTGATATCTATACAGGAGTTGAAGAGTTAGTTGGAAAAACTCTAGTTGAGTTGAGCAAAGAGATTGGGATTAACGCCCGCTCGAGCGTTCAGCTTCACACCAAGTATGTTCCGAATGAGACATTCTTAAAGGATTTCGATAGCTCCGATGCAATAAACATTGTAAATCGCTCTTTGGCACGCCTGGGTGTTGATCAGGTCGATCTGGTTCAACTTCACTGGTGGAGATATGAAGATCGTCACTACCTGGCTGCAATGGAAGCTCTCTTCGGGCTCAAGGAGCTTGGCAAGATTAGAAATGTGGGAATCACCAATTTTGATTTAGCTCGTCTTGAAGAGATGGTTAACGCTGGATTAAAACCAGCGAGCCATCAAATCCAATACTCGATGTTAGATCGCAGAGCAGAGCAAGGTATGGGCCAGTTCTGTAAGGAAAATGAGATTGGAATACTCTGTTACGGCACAGTCGCCGGAGGGTTCTTTTCAGAGAAGTTCTTAGGCGCAGCAGAGCCGACTCAGGTAGAAACGCGATCAAATGTTAAATATCAAATAATTATCGAAGAGTTCGGCGGATGGGAGCTCTTCCAAAGACTTTTGCGTGTGTGTAAAAATATTGCCGATAGCCACGAGACAGATATTGGAACCATTGCATCAGCATGGGTACTGGCTCGCCCAGCCGTGAAAGGCGTGATAGTTGGCGCTCGAAATATCTCGCACATTGATTCAAACGTGAAAATACCTCAGATTATTTTCACAAGCCAAGAGCTTGAAGCGATAGATGAGATTTTGTCCGAATCAAAGGGGCCGACCGGACCTGTCTACGATTTAGAGAGGTATTCGGAAAAACATCGCAAAATCATGCACACAAATAATAACTAAGTTAAATCACCTGAACTAAGTTTGACTTTTCTAGTTCGCTCAATGCGCATTACTACTCTCTCATCTGGATCAGGGCATGCTACAAAAGAGTCGGTCTCTAGCCAGTCGCTGGCAGGCATTTGACGTTGTTTGGCAGGTAGCAATGGCATGGCGGCCTGTATGGCGTAGATGCAGAAATGTTTGCCTTCTGGGATTCGAAGTTCGGCGCTATTAGTTACTTCGAAGTAATCTCCTACGCTTAACCCACAGACGGATCTGCCCTCAATTCGATCTACAACAATCCGTAAATCAAAAAGCTCCATGTCGCTTTCGCTGGCTGTATCCACGCTAAATATCGTAAGGCACGTACAGACAAATCATGTGATTTTAGGTATCTTTGGCCGGGTTAATTTTATTGGGCCTTAAAATCCTTAGAAGAGTGAGGTTGATGCGTGGCTGAGTTTGTTCAATTGCTCTTTAACGGTTTGGTCGAGGGCTCTATCTTTGGAATTGCGGCATTAGGCATCTCTCTCGTTTACTCCGTTTTGCGTTTGGTAAATTTCGCAGCTGGCGATTTCCTAACTTTGGGTGCATTCACAACTGTCTTTTTGGCAGTTGACAGGCACCTGCCATTTATTGTTGCCGTAATACTTTCTATGATTATCGGAGTCGTCGTATCTTTGATTCTCGAATTCTTTCTCTGGCGCAAACTGCGCAAAAGTGGTGCTGGAATGCTTGCCTTATTTCTTGTGGCAACAGGGATCGCCTTCGTTCTTCGTCAGGCAATCGCGCTTACCTTTGGCAGTAACAGCCGAAAATTTGAAATCGACCAGATAAAAACCTTTGAGTTCCTAGGAGCTCAAATTGCTCAAGCTCAGTTAATAGTCTTGTGTTCGGCCTCTGTTGCAATTACAGCCATTGCACTATTTATTAAGAAGTCGACCACTGGAAAGAATATGCGCGCTTATGCTGACAATCCTTCTCTAGCGGCCGTATCAGGAATTAACGTTGATCGAGTGATTATTGCTACATGGACTATAAGCGGTGCTTTCGGTGCGCTTGCGGGTGTCTTCCAAGGAACGGTTCAAGGCCAATTCACAAATGGAATGGGCCTTGATCTACTACTTTCGATTTTAGCTGCAGTTGTCCTTGGAACTATTGGAGATGCCTACGGGGCGCTGATTGGCGGTTTTGTTCTGGGTGTTGTCATGGAGCTCTCTACGTGGGATGCGCTCTTGGGAGGCATCCCATCGACTTATAAACCTGTTGTCGCCTTTGCCGTTCTTGTGATTGTTTTGCTGTTTAAGCCAGAGGGAATTTTCGGAGTGAAGGCGAGAAAAATCTAATGACTGCACTAATGCAACCAGGCTTCTGGATCTTCATTCTTACCATGTCCGGCATTTATGGAATTTTTGCTTTAGGCCTACAAGTGCAGTACGGCGTTGGCGGCATACTGAATTTTGGTCACGTTGGAATGATGGCTCTGTCCTCGTACACAATGGCGATTTTGGTTATCTCGCATGGAATTAATTTCTGGATTGCTGCAGCAACAGGTGTAGGCGTCGCCGCCCTTGGGGGTGCCTTTTTGGGCTTAACAACCCTTCGGCTTAGGGGCGACTATTTTTCGATTGTTAGTATCGCTTTCTCAGAAATCGTCCGCTATGTCATATACAACTCTGACGGCTTAACCGGCGGAGTACAAGGCTCTTTAGCTATTCCCGTTATTGGAGATAACTACCCGTCATATACCGACACATGGGACTCCATCATGAATCGCGCACGCGAGATTTTAACTCCAATATTTGGTGAAATAGCTGACCGTGAATTTGTAATGGCGATAATTGTTTGGATAACCCTTGGCATTCTTTTATTTCTCATCTCCCGTATCGAACGAACTTCTTGGGCACGCGTTCTCCGGGCAACGCGAGAAGATGATGAAGTCCCTGCAGCCCTTGGCAAGAATGTCTTTAGGTTTCGCTTGCAGGCCGTAATTTTAGGTTCAATAATCGGTGGGATCGCCGGAATCTATTGGGCGTTAGAGTCTTCATTGTTATCACCCGATGATTTCCTTACTATCGTAACTTTCTACGGCTGGATGATTTTGATATTGGGTGGAGCTACGAAGGTAAAGGGTCTTCCCCTCGCGGCAATATTCTTTGGATTCCTCTACGGTGGAACTCGCTTCTTTACGTTCTGGCCATTCTCTACTTTCGATGCCTCGCAGAGAGCCTATATTCGAATAATGATTATTGGAATCGTTCTCATTATTCTTATGATGCGCCGTCCTCAAGGAATCTTTGGAAAACGTCAGGAGATGGTCCTTGAATAATCTAATCCTCGAAGTAAAAGATGTCGCAATCTCTTTTGGTGGCGTACGAGCAGTAAATGGCGCAACCTTGAATGTTGAAGTTGGAAGTGTTACATCTGTAATCGGTCCAAATGGAGCTGGCAAGACAACTTTGTTCAACTTAATTAGCGGTGCAATAAAGCCGGATTCTGGAACGATTCTCTTTGAAGGCTTGGAAATTCAGGGACTTTTGCCACATAAGATTGCCGACCGCGGAATCATTCGAACATTCCAAGGCGCTAAGGTTATTAAACGGATGAGTGTTTTAGATAATTTAATGCTAGGTGGTCAGGATAATCCAGGAGACAGTTTGGTTAACTTCTTTAATCCGAAGGCTAGACGAGCATATGAAGAGCAGTGTCGTAACCGAGCCATGGAGCTTCTGCAGCAAATTGGAATTGAAAGATTTGCCCATGAATATGCGGGAATTCTCTCAGGTGGCCAGCGAAAACTTCTTGACCTTGCCCGAGCACTGATGGCCAATCCTGTCATGCTCCTTCTCGATGAGCCCTTTGCCGGAGTGAATCCAACCTTGGTTGAGAAATTATTGGAAGTTTTGCATGCTCTTAGGACTGAGCATCACCTCACTTTTCTACTCATAGAACATGATTTAGAGACGGTGATGAATATTTCCGATCAAGTTATCGTTATGGCCGAGGGAAGAGTTATTGCCGAAGGCAAACCGAACTCCATCTATGAAAATCAGGCGGTTATTGATGCCTACCTCGGAACCAGAAAGGCAACTTCATGACGCAACCATTATTGAAGATCTCTGATCTCGAAGGTGGATATGGGGATATTAAGATTCTCAATGGAGTAAATATTGAAGTTCCTGAGAAATCAATTGTTACCATCGTTGGTCCTAATGGAGCTGGCAAATCAACGATCATGAAAGCAATCTTTGGTATTGCTAAGGTGACATCTGGCAGTGCAACGATTCTGCGTGATGGCAAGGAGGTCAACATCCTTGGCACCAAGCCATACAACCTCTCTAAAATTGGGATCGGATACGTTCCTCAGATTGAAAATATATTTGTCGGCATGACAATCGATGAAAATTTGGATGTTGGCTATATACCTGAATCAGGTAAAACTCTTGATGAGCTCAAAGAAAGCATGTACGTGAGGTATCCAGATCTTGTCTCTCGAAAGAGGGATCGAGCCGGTCAGCTCTCAGGAGGACAACGTCAAATGTTGGCGCTGGCTAGGGCTCTGATGTCTGCCCCGGACGTCCTTTTGCTGGATGAGCCATCGGCGGGATTGGCTCCAGCCCTTGTCGATCAATTATTTGATGAATTGGTTCGCATTAATAACGGTGGTGTAACGATTTTGATGGTCGAACAGAATGCTAGGCGTGCCCTAGAAATCTCTACCTATGGGTACGTTCTCGACATGGGCAAGAATCGCCACGAGGGGCCAGGAGCTGCCCTCGCCGTAGACCCAGAAATCGTAGGGATTTACTTCGGAAAACGCTCTAAAAATACCTGAGTGCTGACCTTTATTTCTTGAGCTTCTAAGTGCATACTTGCTTAGTTATTTGACGACCGTCAATTATCAAGGCATAAGTCACCCTCGAGGAGCTGCACAATGAAGAAGAATAAAAGTTTAGTTTTCGCTACTGTCGCAGTCGCGGCAGCGGCGCTATTTGTATCAACGGTCCCTGCTAACGCTGCAGGTGTCGACATCCGTGTTGGAACTGTTCAGCCAATGTCAGGTGCTGGCTTTGCCGCATACGGCACTGGATTAGCAAATGCAGCCGCCTTTGGTGTTACATCGGTTCAGGCAGCAATGACTGCAGCTGGCGTAGCCGGTTCATGTAAAATGATCG
>WLHG01000034.1 GCA_009702845.1 Actinomycetota bacterium | reverse complement strand
CGCGAATTACTGGGAGAAGTAGATGAATCAGAGCACAGTTAAGAAAGAGTTACGTGAGAGGTTACGCCGCGAGCGGATCCAAAAATTCATACCCTCAAATTTTAATGTTATTTTGCAGTCCCCCGAAATTCTCGCTGCATCGACAATAGCCTCGTATTTTTCATATGGTGTTGAGCCAAGTACGACTGAAATCAATAAGGCCTTCCTGCGTGATGGTAAGCGCCTATTGCTCCCACGTGTAAATGGCGAAGTTCTTGAGTGGATTGAATGGAATGGTGATGAAAGCCAACTTAAAGTTACGAAGAAACTCTCTGAGCCAATCGGTCTTCCCGTAACTGATTTAAGTGGGATCAATGTAATGGTTGTTCCCGCACTACATATTGACCAGGAAGGTTTTAGGTTGGGTCAAGGTGGGGGGTTTTATGACCGTGCCCTCGCGCATCTTCCAGGGTGGAAAATCGGATTAGTGCATGCCGGTGAATTAACGGGTCAAAGCCTGCCTCGCGAATCACATGACATTGCACTCAATGCCGCCGCTACACCATCGATTGTCGTTCGATTTAAAGCTTAAACTCTGGAAGATTGCGTGCCATAACTATTCGTTGAATTTGATTTGTTCCTTCATAGATCTGTGTCAGCTTTGCATCGCGCATCATTCGCTCAACTGGGTAATCAGATACATATCCATATCCACCAAGCACCTGAATCGCATCCTGAGTAACCTTCATCGCCATGTCGCTCGTAAAGCATTTGCTAGCGGCTGAGAAAAAACGCAAATCCTTTTCATTGTTCTCGCTTTTAACTGCAGCGGCATAGGTTAGTTGGCGGGCAGCTTCTACATTCATCGCCATATCTGCCAACATAAACTGAACGCCTTGAAAATCAAAAATCTCTTTTCCGAACTGTTTGCGCTCATGCGAATACTTCGTCGCAACATCGAGGGCGCCTTGAGCCAGCCCTAATGCCTGTGCTGCAATTGTGATCCGCGTGTGATCTAAGGTATTCATTGCAAGCGTGAAGCCAGCACCAACTTCACTTATTCGCCGATCATCACTTAATCGCACGTCATCAAAGTAGACCTCGCGCGTTGGAGAGCCCCTAAACCCCATCTTCTTTTCAGGCGAGCCAAACGAGATACCAGGATCTGATTTTTCAACAATGAAGGCAGTAATTCCTTTGGAGCCAAGAGTTGGATCTCCCTGCGCGATGACCGTATAAAACTCGGAGACTCCAGCATTAGAAATCCATTTTTTGCTGCCGTTAAGAATCCAACCATCACCATCTCGCTCGACTTTGGTGCGAAGCGCCGATGCATCTGAGCCAGCGTCAGATTCAGAAAGACAGTACGAGAATCCTTTGCCTGAAACTAACTGTGGGAGCCATCGCTTTTTCTGTTCAGCATTTCCACCTAAAATCAACGGCAATGAACCGAGCTTGTTAACTGCAGGTATCAGCGATGATGCACCGCAGACGCGTGCGACTTCTTCAATAATAATGACCGTGGCCAGTGCATCTGCGCCATCTCCGCCGAATTCTGTCGGTACATGAGCTGCACTTAATCCAGCTTTTTGAAGTGCATCGGCGGCCTCTTGTGGGTAGCGATGGGACTCGTCCACGTCATGTGCGAAAGGGGCGATCTCTTTTTCAGATAATGACCGCACGCTAGCGCGCAGTTCTTTATATTCACTTGGTAGGGCAAATAGATTTTCCATTAGGGTTCTTTTCTATCATGTTCGGCTAACTCTTGCAGATATCGGTTGTACTGCGCCAAATCATCGGGCAGGCCCATAGCTGCAGCCCTTGCATTATTTCTATCCAAACGCTTTACCTCACGAGAATCATCTTTTACCCAGCTAATAAATGTTGCAACCAAGGCCAAGATGATTGGAATTTCCCCCATCGCCCAACCTATTGATCCGCCTAGCTGTTGATCTGCCAAGAGGTCGGTGAGCCACGGAGTTTTAAGGGATGCAAAGTAACCCTGGTCAATCAAAGTTGTTGATGACATTAGGGCCACCGAGAAAAATGCGTGGATACTCATGGCCGCAAAAACGATAACGATTCGAACTAAGTGCGGAATTCTCCGCGGATTTGGGTCGACGCCGATAATTACATGGAAGAAGAGGAGTCCGGCCAGAATGAAATGTATGTTCATAAAGAGATGGCCGACATGGCTCTGCATCATTGACCCGAATAAATCTGTGAAGTAGAGAGCAAAGAGTGAGCCATCAAAGAATGCGAGTGCAACGATTGGATTAGTATAAAAAATCGCCAATTTGGAGTGCAGTTCTGCTAGAAGAGTTCCACGAACACCTCGTTCATCTTTAGTGCGTCCTTGTGGCAATGTTCGTAGTGCGAGAGTAATCGGCGCACCTAGCACGATTCCAATCGGCGCAATCATTCCCAAGATCATGTGCGCAACCATGTGATACGAAAAAGCAAAGTGCGCATACAGCCCAAGGCCACCGCTTGTTGCAAAATCAATTGCCGCAATACCCAATCCAAATGCGATAGTGCGTCCGACAGGCCACTTATCGCCTCTCCTTGTTAACACCATTACTCCCTTTACATACAAGGCAACAGCGGTAATTAAAAGACCAATCATTAAAGCATCGGGCTCATAGCTAAAGAAAATTCGGTTCCAGGTTGGTGCCGGCGGTGTTGAAATTCCAGAGACGGCAATGGCTGGGTCAAATTTTGGAGGTGTAGGGCGCTCGGGTGCTTGGTTAGATGAGAGCCATGCCCCCATAGCTACGGTAACAATCATGATGAGCACTTCAGCAAATATTAAACGACCAAATCCAAGCCAATCGATACGATCGCGCTTTGCTAAATTAGTACGGTGTAAGTAGCCGATTGTAATGAGCACCAATGTCATCGCAATCTTGGCAATGACTACATAGGCATAGGCCGTATTCCATGCTCCTTGAAAATCCAGTCGAGCCCAAGCGTTAACGCTGCCACTTACAACAACGGCAATAAGTGACCACAAAGCTATTTCGCTAAAGCGGGGTACTGCAATTGGACGATCCTCTGGATCAAGAAGAGCTATTGCTATAGCGCCACCCACCCATAGAGAAAGTGCTCCAACGTGTATTACTAACGACCCAATTGCTAAGCCATGTGAGCCACTTGAGGCAGAGTGGCTTTGAAATATAGGTACAACCAATCCTACGAGCGAAAAAATCAAGAGAAATACGGTCGAGAGAATTTTCTTTACACGAAATGCCAGCGCTGCTACCCCTAAACCTACTAACGCTTGAAAGAGTAGATACTGGCCCAAGGTTATCTGCGTAACAAATGATCTAAGAATCGTTGGATCTAGTGCAACTGAAACTGATTGATCTAATATTGAAGCAAGGGTAAAGATTATTGTGCCAAAACTTCCAAGCGACCAGACTAAAGCGCATACCCAGAGCAGCCGACGAAGTTTTTCAGCTTGCGTGGAAAGCCTGCCCTCGGTATCTAGAAGTAGGAAGGCCATCGCAAGCAGAGTTCCTATAGTTGTGAAAGCTCCAATTAAAGATAAATATTTGAAGATAACGCTGAAAGCGATCATCTGTCCCTAAAGAGTTTTCGCGCATACAGTGCAAGACCAATTAAAACAAAAAAAGCTACTACTAATAATGCAATGATGAAAACATTCGTTCCCCAACTGCTACTGGCAGGAGTTTGTGACTGTGTCGGCGTTGGTGTTGGCTCCGCTGGTGTTATCACACTCGGAGCAGAGAAATTAAATGTAAATGAACCTTGTAATGGAACTTCACCCTCAGAGTAAAGAGTGTAAGAGACTTTATAAATTCCAGATTCGACGAGTGGTTTTAATCCAATTGAAGCGGTCACTCCATCGACTGTAATTGTTCCATCATCAACGCGTATGCCGGATGGGTCAGTGACCATCAATTCATTTGCATCTACTATCAAATCAATCTGTGTTGTTAGCGTTACAGAATTTGGCGGTGTTGTAAGCGTTGAACCTCCAATGGGAGACGTGGTGATGAGCGAGTTTGCCGAGGCGGTAGCCACGCCTAGGCATGAAAGGATGATGAGGAGCACTGCCAGGCCTCTGATTTTCAACTTAATCCCTCGTACTTTCATCTCGATTCGACCCTATCGTGCCACTTCTTTAGACTTGCCATCTACCCCCACCGAGGGGTTTTCTTGAACTTGGAGCCAATTATGCCTACGTACCAATATGCATGTACTGCCTGCTCTCATGAGTTCGAAGCCTTTCAATCATTCTCCGATGATTCACTCACTCAGTGTCCTGAGTGCAAGGGAGAGATCCGAAAGATTTACTCGGCAGTCGGTGTCGTCTTTAAAGGTTCTGGATTTTATAAAACAGACTCTGTTAAAAAGAAGAGTGTGAGCGAGAGTACAACTCCTGCTCCCTCAGCTCCAGTCGCGCCGGCAGCTAAGAGCGATTAATCTTCGTGGTGAGGCGGCTTATCTGATTTGATTTCTTCGTCGCGCTTTGCCGCTTCGGCCGCTGCATCAGGATCGATCTCATCGGTTGTGATAGTTGGAAAGAGTTCGCTCATGGTTATAAGTCTAGAGGTAGAAGGTCGGGGTTAAAAGGTGTTTGAGAAGCTAGGTGCGTTCATTGTCGCCCACAAGAAGAGTGTTCTCGTCCTCTTTATGCTCATAACGCTCACGGCAGGCGGAATTGGATCATTAGCATTTGGAAAACTAGATAGCGGCGGGTATTCAGATCCCAAGAGTGAGTCGGCCCAGGCAACTACATACATTATTGAGAAGTTTAAAGTTCAAGAACCAATCGTTACCTTAGTCGTAGACTCGAAAACAAACGTTGATGATGCCCAGGTTATCGCTAACGCGAGTGCACTTGAAAAAGAGATCCAAAAAATAAAGGGCGTTTCTAAAACATACTCTTACTGGTCTACAGGCGGCGCACCAACGATGCGCTCAACCGATGGAAAGGCCGGATTTATTCTCGTCTATGCCGATCTAAAATCAAATGACTTCAAAGGTTTCAGCGCCATTGGTGCAACTATTCAAGAGCAATTTGATGGCGACTATCAAGGTCTTCAGGTCTATGCCGGTGGCGGTGCCGTTATTACCCACGCAATTAATCATAAAATCGAGAAGGACTTACTTCTCGCCGAAACCATTGCGATCCCATTAACTTTTCTGCTGCTGATTTTTGTCTTTGGCGCAATGGTCGCATCGGCTATGCCCCTCTTTGTTGGAGTCAGCGCAATCTTGGGCTCATTCTTTTTGATCTATCTCCTGACCCAGTTCACCAATGTGAGCGTTTTTGCACTGAATCTCATTACTGGCCTAGGGCTCGGATTAGGTATTGATTACGCCCTGCTGATGGTTAACCGCTTCCGTGAAGAGCTTCACCACGGTAAGAGCGTTGATGAGTCGGTAATAAAAACTGTGGCCACCGCTGGTAAGACGGTCTTTTATTCAGGCTTAACTGTCTTTGTAACCATGGCATCTCTGTTGTTCTTTCCGCTCAATTTCCTTAAATCCTTTGGCTATGCGGGAATTTCAGTCATCTCACTGGCGGTTCTTGGCGCAGTCATCGCACTTCCCGCCCTTCTAGCTATCTTGGGTGAAAAAGTGGACAAGGGTGTCGTTCGAAAAAGCGCAATTACTCCGAAGGAAGATGGCCGTTGGGCGCAGACTGCACGAACGGTTATGCGCAGACCAATTCCAGTAGTTATTGCATCACTAGTAATTCTTGGAATCATGGCCTTACCGATTGCAAATATAGCCTTCGCACAGATTGATTCACGGGTATTGCCAGCTACCGATCGAGCAGCACTCTCATCACAAGTAATTGAGAGCCGCTTTGATGGCTTGCTGGGTAGCCCAATTGAAGTTGTCGTTCCAAATGGCGTGGGACGCGAATCCGAAATATCAAGCTATCTGGCGCAGGTAAAAGAAGTACCTGGAATCGTACGCGTTGGTGCATTTGAAACATATGGAAAAGATATTCGTGTTCAGGTTATCTCTTCTGTTGCATCCCGAAGCACTTCGTCTGAGCAAGTTATTCACGATATCCGTGCGTTAAATTCTCCTACCGGAACTTTAATCGGCGGAGCTGCCGCAGACTTTACCGACTCCCAAGATGGCATCGCGAGCAAGCTTCCCTTTGCATTAGGTTGGATTGCACTCACCGTTTTAATTTTAATCTTTGTATTTACTGGTTCAATAATTTTGCCACTTAAAGCCGTGCTTCTTAACGGACTCTCCCTCTGCGCAACCCTTGGCGCGATCTCCTGGATATTTATTGACGGCCATCTGAAGTGGTTGGTGGGCGATTTCACAGTGACTGGAACCCTTGATACGGGCTCAGTCATTTTAGTTGCCGTCGTAGTCTTCGGTCTTTCAATGGACTACGAACTATTCCTTCTCTCTCGCATCCGCGAAGAGCATCTTTCAGGAAAATCTAATGTTGAATCCGTAGCCGTTGGCCTACAGCGATCGGCCAGAATCATCACGGCCGCGGCCTTACTTCTAGCCGTGGTCTTTGCGACTTTTATGATCAGTGGCGTGACTTCAATCAAGATGCTTGGCTTTGGCGTAGCCCTTGCAGTCTTACTTGATGCAACGCTAGTCCGCGCTCTCTTAGTTCCAGCGCTTATGCGATTATTTGGTGAGCGTAACTGGTGGGCGCCGAAATGGATGCAGCGTTTTACTTTAAAACACTAACCACCTTGACTTCAGTTATTTGCTCATCTCTTCACGGATAGCCTGCGCGAAGAGATCTACATCCTCTTCCGTCGTATCCCATGAACACATCCATCGAACTTCGCCTGTGACCTGATTCCAGACGTAAAATCGGAATCTCTTTTGAAGTCGTTCACATGCGTCAGCGGGAAGAAGGGCAAAGACCGAGTTCGCTTCGACTTTTCGTGCAATTCTCACGCCTTGAATCTGACTTACTGCCTTCTCTAAACGCTGCGCCATTTTATTTGCATGTCCAGCATTCTTAAGCCATAAATCCGCCTCAAGGAGCGCCTCTAACTGCGCACTGATAAATCGCATTTTGGATGCTAACTGCATGGAGCTCTTACGAAGATATGGGAAGTTCGAAGAGAAATTCTCGTTGAGCGATACCACCGCCTCGCATCCCATTCCACCATTTTTAGTTCCTCCAAATGAAAGAACATCTACGCCAGCATCAGTAGTGAACTCTCGAAGGCCAACACCTAGAGATGCCGCTGCATTAGCGATGCGCGCACCATCCATATGTAATTTCATTCCGTGCGAGTGAACGTACTCAGAGAGCTCCTTGATCTCATCAACGCTATAGAGAGTTCCAAGCTCAGTAACTTGAGTAATGCTGACAACGGCCGGTTGTGCGCGGTGAACATCGCCAAAGCCCCAGGCTTGTTGCGAAATTAACTCAGGGGTCAACTTTCCATCCTCAGTCGGAATAGTCCACAATTTAATTCCAGCAACTTTTTCTGGAGCTCCCCCTTCATCAACATTTAAATGTGACGTTGAAGCGCAGATCACAGCCTCCCATGATGAGAGCATCCCTTGAAGGCTGATTACATTGGCACCGGTTCCATTAAATAATGGAAAGGTTTGCGCAGTTTCTCCAAAATGGCGAGTGAATACCTTTGCCAATCGCTGCGTAACATCATCATCGCCATATGCAGTTTGATGTCCACTATTTGCCAGAACTATCGCCTCAAGAATCTGAGGGTGAACTCCGGCATAGTTATCACTTGCAAAACCTCGCCAAATTTGAGCAGTCATAGGCTCAGTATTGTCTATAAACAAAAGCATGCAATTGAAAACAGAAATAAGTGTCCTCGGCCGGAGTCGGACCGGCGACCTACCGCTTAGGAGGCGATTGCTCTATCCACTGAGCTACGAGGACCTTCGTATAACAGGGGCAATCTTGTCATGAATTATGGGGAGGGCTAGACTCAATAATCTAATGTAAAGGATGTTTTTCTTCATGAGGGGCCAACAATGAAAGCGCTAGTTATAGGCGCGGGCGGAGTTGGCAGCGCTATTGTCAATATCGCATCACGAAAGAGTTTTATCACTTCCATGGTCGTTGCCGATCGCGAGTTATCCCGCGCAGAAACAGCGGTCATCCGGGTTAAGGATGCAAGGTTTTCAGCCGCTGAAGTAAATGCTGCCGAGCTCGAAGATATCAGAGCCCTAATCCGTAAAGTAAAGCCTGATGTGGTTATCAATGCTGTGGATCCACGTTTTGTTATGCCTATATTTTTGGCCTGCGAGATTGAAAATACGAACTACATAGATATGGCGATGTCGCTTTCGCGCCCTCATCCGCACTATCCAAATACAGAAACTGGCGTGAAGCTTGGTGACGAGCAGTT
>WLHG01000033.1 GCA_009702845.1 Actinomycetota bacterium | reverse complement strand
GCAAGCCAGGCACGTCCAAGTCGGCCTTTGCGAAGTCTTAATGAAACGAAGACCATGACGGCAGTTAGGAAGACGAAAATTGCAAACTTCCAACTAAAGTCAAAGGGTCCGAGAATTTTCCCAGGAACCGACACGTTATCAATCGGTGAAATTCCTTTAGTTCCATTAGATAGATTGAAGCCGCCGATGTTTTCACCATTAGTGAAAACTTGCGGGATAATTTCACCAAAGCCCAAGGTGACAAGGGCGAGATAGTCACTCTTCAAACGCAGGGTTGGTGCACCGATAATAATTCCAAATATGGCGCAGATTATTCCACCGATTATAAGAACACCCCAGAAACTTACGTGGATTCCTGGTTGATCTGCGGCATCAGGGGATGAGAAGAAGTGGAAGTTCACCTGTCGGAAAAAGGTAGACATGAACCAACCGGCTGAATATCCGCCAATCGCCCAGAAAGCTACAAAACCGAGATCTAGAAGTCCGGCATAACCAACCACAATATTGAGGCCGAGCGCACAAATTACCCAGACCATTGCTTCATTAACGGTGGTTGGAGGCAGCCAGTTCTGGAAAATCGTTTGTGGTCCCTCTGGAAGGTTGTACATCACGAAGGCGTAGAAGAACCAGATGACAATAGCGGCGATACCAAAACCAATCGCCCATTTCTTGTGGCTTGCTCCCTGCTTGACTCGTTTAGGTTGCTTTGATCGCATTAATTTCATGATCACACCTTTTCCGTAACAGCTTTGCCAAGAAGACCCGTTGGTTTAAAGGCCATCAAGAGAATCAATATTGAAAAGACGACGGTCTGTGACCATTGTTGGCCAAGACCAATCGGCAATCCATCATTGAGACCTTGGATTAAACCGATTAGGAGCGCACCAAGTACTGCGCCTTGTAGGTTTCCAATTCCACCCATAACCGCCGATGTAAAAGCGATCAGACCAAGTTGATATCCCAAGTTATAACTTGTTAATCCACGAGTCTGTTGAAAGAGCAATCCTGCAGCCCCGGCAAGTGCACCACCGAGTGCGAAGGTAAATGAAATAGTACGATCAACATTTATACCCATTAAACGCGCTGCATCTTGATCTTGCGCTGTGGCACGCATCGCCTTGCCCTGACGGGTGCGAGTAACAATCCACGACATTAAGAGAAGTAGCGGAATCGTTACAACAAAAGAGATAATCGTTGTGTAGGGAATCGATACACCAGAGAAAGTAATCTTTCCTGCAGGAAGGACGCTGTTCCACGTCTTAGGTCCTGATCCATTCCAACGAAGACCAATAAACTGAAGCACAAATGAAACTCCTACAGCGGTAATAAGTGGAGCCAGTTTCGGCGCTCGTCGTAATCGTCTATAGGCAAATCTCTCGATCCCAACGTTAACGGATGCCGCTACGAGCATTACTGAGAGTAGGCACATGAGAAAGACTCCCCATGCCCCTGGACCAGATGAATCTTTGTGAAACCAGAGAGTAATGAAGTTAGCTGAGAAGACTGCGCTAAGCATAAAGAGATCACCGTGAGCAAAGTTGATGAGTTCGATAATTCCATAAACAAGGGTGTAGCCGAGGGCGATTAATGCATAGAGAACACCGTTGCTCAGGCCGATAATCGATGCTTGAAAGAATTGGGATGGTGATTTAACGAAGTTGATACCGAGCCAGAACAAGATACCGAAAGTTGCAACGGCCGTTAATGTTCGCTCAAGATAGCGTCTTCGAAGCTGTCGGGCCTGGTAACCGCCAATAAAAAGTGACACTTATATACTCCTAAATTTCTCAACACTGAAAAAACGATTGTATTGCAAGTATGGATTAAAAGTGAAGGAGTGGGTTGTGGCCCACTCCTTCACTTTTTCAATCAGTTACTTGGATTACTTAACTGTCCAAGCCTTCACTGTTGTCTCTTGACCACCCTTGACTACCTCAATGGTGATGTCCTTTGCCAATGTATCTCCTGAAAGAGTGCTAATTGTTAGCGCCTTTCCAAGAACTGACTGGTTAGCAGGAATTGTGATTCCAGCACCCGAGAAGATTGCGTTAGTAACGCCCTTACGAGTTCCATCTGACTTTGCAAGAGCTGCCAAGATAACTTGGACTGCTGCTACGCCGTAGATTGGGTATGAGCCAATTGGATCCTTCTTATATTCTTTCTTATATGCCTTAACGAACTTTGCGCCTGCTCCATTTGGTGAGTTCTTCAATAGGAGTTCAGTTGAAAGTCCAGCAAATGATAGGTAAGCGCCATCTGCCTCAGGCATTGAGTTGAAGTCTGGGTATCCAGTAAATCCATCTGGAGCCATCATCTTTACGACAGTGTTGTCGCCAAGGACCTTGAACTTATCCTTAACAAGCTGTCCACCGTTGTTATCGAAGATACCCGCGATGTAGACCATATCTGGCTTCAAGGCAGCGATCTTTGTAAACATAGCTTCGTATGATGACTGTTTAGCATCCCAGCCTTCGCCGTATGCTCCGCTTGAAAGAACTGTTAGGCCAATCTTCTTAGCCTCAGTTGTAAATGCCTGCCCAACACCTTGACCGTAAGTCTGAGTATCGTTCAAAACATAAACACTCTTAACGCCAATTGACTTTGCAAACTGTGCAGCTGCAGCACCCTGAATATCATCAGTTGTGCAAACACGTGCATAGTTACGGATGCCCTTTGGATAGTAAACATCTGGCTCGCCTGGGTTCCATACCTTGGTTAGACCAGGGTTTGTGTTGGCGTTTGAAATCATTGTCATTGCTCCACCTGGAGCCTGGTTAAGAATTGGAACGATGATCTTTGCGCAACCTGAGTTGTAAGTACCCATAACGGCAACTTCACTTCTGTTGGCAACGTGTGCTTGCGCATTTGCTGCGCACTTTGCATCATCCCAGCCACCCTTTGCAGCTGTTGCATTGTCGTAAACCTTTAGCTTGACTGTGTACTTTCCAGCCTTGTACTTGATCTGCTTTAGGTAAAGAGCAATGGCCTTGTTTGTTGAATCATTTGAGTCGAAAGATGAACCCTGAAGAGGTAGGTCTGTCGAAATTGTAAGGACTGTTGCCGCATTTGTTGCAACAGGTACTACTGCAAGTCCTGCAACCACCATTGAAACTGTGGCTGCAACACTTAACACGCGATAGCGTTTTTTCATGAATTGCCTTTCCTGTTCTTGTTGTCCCGGGACAGGGAGGTGTTGAGAGTAATGCCATCAACCTCCCTAAACAAGATGAAAGTGGGCTTTGAATGTTTCGATTTCGTTATAAAGCATGGTGCAGGCACTCCACAGTTTAGGTTTTAGTCCAGCGGTACGGCATCGGGGCTAATAACGGCGGCGGCCACAGCTTTCATGCTCATTCGCCTATCCATAGCCGCTCGCTGAATCCATGAAAAAGCCTCGGGCTCTGACAAGTTAAGTGCCTTCATCAAAATACCCTTTGCGCGATCGATTAATTTGCGAGTTTCAAGGCGCTCATGTAAATCTGCGACCTCCTCGGCCAAAGAGCGCATTTGCAAATGCCTACTAATTGCAATCTCAATTGCTGGAATTAAATCTGAAATCGTAAAAGGCTTAACCACATAAGCCATCACGCCTGCATCACGTGCGCGATCGATGAGCTCTTTTTGGGAGAAAGCCGTGAGCATTAATACAGGAGCTAAATAAATAATCTTCTCTGCAGCAGAGATTCCATCCATAACCGGCATCTTGACATCGAGTATTGCAAGATCGGGTTTATGAAGTTGTGTTAACTCGACTGCCTCTTGACCATTGGTAGCTTCGGCAACGACTTCATATCCAGCACCTTGCAACATCTCAACTAAATCCATACGGATGAGTGCCTCGTCTTCAGCAACGAGAATTCGAACGCTCATGTCCAATTGCGCCTTTCAGAACGTAAATGTCGTTAATGTGCCCCGAGTCGGATTCGAACCGACACTATGCAGTGTTTGAGACTGCCCTCTCTACCGTTGGAGTACCGAGGCTTTGGTCGAATCTTAGCGGTAGGCAGGAGCGGCGCCACCAACGGCGTCGCCCACACGGTGAACGCGCATGGCATTTGTAGAGCCTGGAATTCCTGGTGGAGATCCAGCGACAATAATGACGTTATCACCGATATGTGCGCGCCCAGAGTCGATAAGAACTGAGTCGACTATCTTCACCATTTCATCAGTTGCTCCAACAACAGGTGTCAACATCGACTCAACACCCCATGAAAGCGCCAAACGATTGAACGTTCCCGGCTCTGGAGTCATTGCGAGAATTGGAATGGGCGAGCGAAGACGTGACATCCGACGTGCCGAATCGCCACTTTGTGTAAATGCAACTAGATATTTAGCATCGATGATCGCACCAACTTCAGTGGCCGCTTTAGTAATGGCGCCACCTTTCGTGCGAGGAGGAGTTTTAATTGGACGAATGCGATCCAGGCCACCCTCTTCAGTCTTTTGAATAATACGCGCCATGGTTTCAACAGCCTCTATGGGGAACTCACCAATACTAGTTTCTCCGGAGAGCATTAACGCATCTGCTCCATCTAGAACTGCATTTGCGCAATCTGTGGCTTCAGCCCTGGTGGGGCGAGAATTCGTAATCATGGAATCAAGCATCTGCGTTGCGACAATGACTGGTTTTGCCATATCGCGAGCTAGCTCAACGCAGAGTTTCTGTACAAGCGGTACGTCCTCTATTGGAAGTTCAACGCCTAAATCACCACGGGCCACCATAATGCCATCAAATGCATCAACAATTTCAGCGATGTTTGTTACGGCCTGAGGTTTTTCAATCTTGGCAATTACAGGAAGCCGAATGCCTTCTTCATCCATAATCTTGTGTACATCTTTAATATCTGCGGCATCTCGAACAAATGAGAGGGCAATAAAATCAGCCCCTGCACGCAGTCCCCACCGTAGATCTTCAATATCTTTTTCAGACATAGCAGGAACAGAAACGGCCACCCCCGGGAGATTTATTCCTTTGTTATTACTTACTACTCCCGACTCAGTGACCTTGGTAATCACATCGTTACCTTTAACCTCAATGACTTGGACTGTTACTTTTCCATCGTCGATCAGTATGTAATCCCCCGCCTTGCAATCTCCAGGTAGTCCTTTATATGTAGTCCCTACGCGCTCTTTTGTACCTTCGACCTCGTCGGTCGTAATCGTAAAAATATCCCCTCGTTCTAACTCATGCGGTCCAGCAATAAATCGAGCAAGTCGGATTTTCGGTCCTTGAAGATCTACAAGGATTGCAACAGGCCGTCCCGCAGCTTTGGCCGCGGCTCGTACTTGATTAAAGCGGAGCTGGTGCTCCTCGTATGATCCATGTGAGAGATTCAATCTCGCCATATTCATTCCGGCATCAATGAGCTCTTTAACTTTTTCTGGAGTTTCAACGGCAGGACCCATCGTGCACACTATTTTCGCTCTACGCATATGACAACCTTAAACCATCAACTGTCGGGTTGTAGGCTCAATTGGATTTGGAAGCTGAGTATCACCAGTGAGATATCTATCAACTGCAGATGCGGCACTTCTACCTTCTGCAATCGCCCATACGATAAGTGACTGACCTCGGCCGGCATCACCAGCAACAAACACACCATCTTCATTTGCTGCAAAGTTTTCGTTGCGAACGATGTTTCCACGATCATCAATCTCTACTTCCAGCTGTGTAAGTAATGGTGATTGTTCAGGGCCGGTGAAGCCCATTGCAAGAAATACAAAATCGGCGGCAATCTCTTTTTCAGTACCAGGTATCGATGTGAACTTTCCATTAACTAATTCAGTCTCGACGATTCGTATAGCTCGCACATTGCCAAAATCGTCACCTAGAAACTCTTCAGTACTCACCGAGAAGATACGATTATCTTTCTCCTCGTGGGCACTGGATACCCGGTAAATCATTGGATATGTCGGCCACGGTTGCGATGAAGGTCTTTCATCACTTGGTCTAGGCATGATTTCTAACTGAGTAATGCTAGCTGCGCCTTGGCGTATGGAGGTTCCTAGGCAGTCTGCTCCAGTATCGCCACCGCCCAAGATCACGACATGCTTTCCAGCAACATTTATTGGTGGCACTTCAATCTCACCGAGTGCCTGCTTATTGCCCCACGGTAGAAACTCCATAGCTTGATAGACGCCGATTAAATCTCGACCCACAATATTAAGGTCGCGCCATTTTGTTGCTCCAACTGCCACGACTATCGCATCGAATTTCTTTCGCAACGCAGATCCTGTGAGCTCTACTCCAATATCCACACCAGGGCGAAAACGAGTTCCCTCCTGTTCCATCTGCTTAAGGCGCCGATCGAGAATATGCTTCTCCATTTTAAACTCTGGAATTCCATAGCGAAGCAGTCCGCCTATTTTTGCTGCACGCTCGTAAACAACGACTGTGTGACCTGCGCGAGTTAATTGTTGCGCTGCAGCAAGTCCGGCTGGACCTGAGCCAATTACGGCAACGGTCTTGCCTGTTATGCGATCTGGGATGAGTGGCTTGACATCTCCAGTTGAAAAAGCCTCTTCTATGGTACGAAGCTCAACTTGCTTAATTGTTACGGCATCGCGGTTTATACCTACAACACATGCCGTCTCGCAGGGTGCTGGGCAAAGCCGGCCTGTGAACTCAGGGAAGTTATTGGTTGCATGAAGTCGGTTAATGGCCTCGTGAGTATCGCCTCGCCATATTAGATCGTTCCATTCAGGAATGAGGTTTCCAAGAGGACAGCCAGAGTGGCAGAAGGGAATGCCGCAGTCCATGCATCGTCCAGCCTGCTTTTGCAGATGTTCAAAACTTTGTGGTTCGTAGACTTCGCGCCAATCTTGGATGCGCACGTCTACCGGACGACGAGTTGGTACCTCGCGTGGCGTTGTGATGAAACCCTTTGGATCAGCCAAGAGCTGCCACCTCCATAACAAGTGCGTCGGCGGGTAAGCCTTCACGAGTTGCACGATCCATTGCCTCAAGCACGCGTGCATAATCGCGTGGCATCACCATAGAGATGCGATTAATTGCTGCATCCCAATCTTGCAATATCGAAGCCGCAACTAGAGATTCTGTATTTTGCGCAAAGTTAAAAATAATTAGCTTCAAAACCTCGCGTTGATCATCAGGTACTGCAAGGACATCGACCATGTCGGTATTAACATTTGAAGGATCTATATCCAAAACAAATGCACGGCCACCTGACATTCCTGCGGCAAAGTTTCTACCTGTACTTCCTAACACAACAACGGCTCCACCAGTCATGTACTCACAGCCATGATCGCCAATGCCTTCGACAATAGCAGTAGCGCCAGAGTTTCGAACACAGAATCTTTCGCCAACAACACCGCGAATCATAATTTCACCAGAAGTCGCTCCATATCCAATGACATTTCCCGCGATTACATTTTCATGAGATTTAAATGTTGACCTAGCATCAGGGCGAACAATTACACGGCCACCAGAAATCCCCTTGCCTACATAGTCATTTGAATCACCGAATAATCTCAGCGTTAAACCTGCTGGAATAAATGCACCGAGAGATTGGCCGGCTGATCCTCGCAAAGTGATATCAATAGTTCCATCGGGAAGTCCTGCTGCTCCATAGACTCGCGTAATTTCGGCACCTAACATTGTTCCAATAGTTCGATTTACATTTCGTACAGGAACATCAATTCGGACTAGCTCTTGTTTTGTAAGTGCTGGCTGTGAGAGTTCGATCAGTTGATTATCAAGGGCGGCATCAAGGCCATGATCTTGACGCGAAGTATTATGGAGCGGGCTCGAACTTTCAGGGCGGACAAGTAGTGGTGAGAGATCCAAGCCGCTGGCTTTCCAGTGATCTACTGCGCGCTTAGTTTCTAAGTACTCAACATGCCCAATCGCTTCAAGAAGTGTCTTGAAACCAAGGCTGGCTAAGATTTCGCGGACTTCTTCGGCAATATATTCGAAGAAGGTTTCAATGAATTCAGGTTTACCCGTAAAACGCGCGCGAAGTTCAGGATTTTGTGTTGCAACACCTACTGGACATGTATCTAGGTGACAAACGCGCATCATGACGCAGCCAGAAACTACAAGTGGAGCAGTTGCAAAGCCAAACTCTTCTGCACCAAGCAATGCCGCTATAACAACATCGCGACCAGTCTTTAACTGCCCATCGGTCTGTACAACGATTCGATCGCGCAGATTATTGAGTAGCAAAGTCTGCTGTGTTTCTGCCAAACCAAGCTCCCATGGTGCACCAGCATGCTTGAGTGATGTGAGTGGTGAAGCTCCAGTGCCGCCATCGTGACCTGATATTAGAACTACATCTGCATGCGCCTTACTCACGCCGGCGGCAACCGTGCCAACACCAACCTCAGCCACAAGCTTTACATGCACGCGTG
>WLHG01000032.1 GCA_009702845.1 Actinomycetota bacterium | reverse complement strand
ATTTCAAGGAAATCGACACCTGCGCGGATCGCTGCAAATCCAGCTTTCTGCGCCTCATAGACCAACATATATAAAGAGCGTTGTGCTGGAGAGAATTTTCCGTTAATCGGCAAAGTGCGAGTGATGTCGGCGGTGTAATAGGAATCTAACTCAACACCGGCATCGAGTAACAACAGTTCACCGTTTTTAACAGCGCCATCGTTGCGTGTCCAGTGCAGTATGCAGGCATGTGAACCAGCGGCCGAAATAGTGTCATAGCCGAGCTCATTGCCCTCAACGCGTGCACGGCCATAAAAGGCGGCTTCTACAACGCGCTCACCACGTGGCGTTACAACTGCGGCAGGTAGCGCACGAATTGCATCGTTGAATCCGCGATGTGTAACATCGACAGATTTCTGTAACTCATTGATTTCATACTCATCTTTTATAAGGCGAGCAACTGAGACAAAGTTTTCTAGCTCACCACCGCGAGGGTTTTTCTTAATAGTTGAATCAATAAGGGCATCGAACCCGCTCAATGAAACGGCAGGCGTTCCATCCTTAAGAAGAGATTTAAGATCTTCAACTTTACGTACCTCAATACCAAAACGTTGTGATGCCTCATCGGTTGTATAACGTCGTCCAACCCATAGCTCGCCATACTTGCGATCGTTATAGAAGCCACTGGTATCTCGCGTTGATCGAGGTTGAATATACAAAATCGAATCATGTGCATCACCATTTGGCTCCATGACCAGAACGGCATCCGATGTAACCTCTTCACCTTGAACGCCGGTGTAATAGACGAAAGCGCTATGGGGACGGAAACGGTAATCAGTGTCATTACTTCGCACTTTGGAGTTTCCACTAGGGATCACAATACGTAGACCACTAAACGCCTCGGAGAGTTTGTCTCGACGAGTAGAACAGAAGGGAATCACTGCATCTTGCGTGATTCCATCCAGAGGTGAAGGCGCCCAGCCAGTTTTCATAAAATCGGCATACAAATCTGATGGAGGCACGTCGTAAACGCGGCGGCTTTCTACGGGCGAATCAGCTGATTCCATGCGGTAAGCCTACAAGAAGAGTTTGCAATCGCACCCCAATCCTCACTTGGATTTCTCATGAAGCAAGAGTATTTTTAAACCATGGCTAAGGTTAGAAATTCCGCAAATTTCTACCTAGGAATAGTTATCGCTAGCATCCTGATAATTGCAGTTATTGTCGCGGTAACATCCAGTAATTCAACCAAAACATTAAGCATCGGCTCTCCTGAAAAAGCAGTTCAGGAGTACTTGGTGTCATTAAACGATGGCCGAAATGATTTAGCCTTCAAACTCCTAGCGAGAGATAGCAGTTGTTCAATTCAAGACATAGATCGTGCATATCATTCGCCGGACGCGGAGACTTCACTGTTAGAAAGCAGGACGACTGGAAACACAGCAGTTGTTCGGGTATCGATTCAATATGATCCCTATTCAATGATGGATAGTTCATCAGGTGAAGAGCAAACGTACCGATTAATAAAAGAGGACGGCCAGTGGAGGATTTCTGGCATTCCTTGGCCATTATGGGATTGTGGAGGCATTAAGAAATGATGATCTTAGCTCTATTTGCAAACCTATTTATTTTTGGAATGGTTATCTTTTTAATTAATAAGATCTTTTTCCGAAGCCACAAACAAGTATCTAAAGGCGGAGGAGTTCGCCGCTTTTTTCAGTTCGGACTCCTTTTTGCCCTAACGGTTATTTCAGGATTTGGCTTATCTGGATTGCTGGGGCGCCTTCTTCGAATCGGCATTTCTTTAACATCGGATCGAAACGCACTGGCTATGGAGTCTTCTTTTACCGTAGTAGGTATTCCACTTTTAATCTTGGTTGCCTTATGGACACGCAGGACATTTACAAAAGATCCTAGTGAAAAAGAGAGTATGGCTTGGAATCTCTATCTAACTGCTATCTCTATACTCGCTCTCGTTTTGAACGTAACTGCCCAACTCAAAATCTTGAAGGTGATTTTCTCTGATGGTGTATTGCAAGGTAGTTCGATTTCCCAACTTATAGTTTGGGGAGGAATCTGGTTCATTCACTTTAAATTCTTGAGCCAGGCTCGCCAATCAATTAATTCAATCAATGACCATTTAATTGGATCAATCATTGGCTTAGGTTTTAGTGTTTCCGGTCTTTTAACAATTCTTCAAGCCTTACTCACCTCTCTGTTTGACTTCAACAAGGAAGCAGTAATCATCTCTGCGGGCCAGCCATTAACACAGGGCCTCATTACATTCATTGTTGGCGCCCCAATTTGGTATGTGTACTGGATCCGCACGTCGATGATGATTAAAAGAGTGGCCAGTTGGTTTGCCTATGTCTTGCTCATTGGCATCGGTGGGGGTGTGCTAGTTGCCGTGACAGCGGCCAGCATTTCTCTGTATTCAGTACTTGTGTGGTTTTTGGGAGATCCTGCAACCCAGAGCGCATCGCTCTATTTTAAAAACTCTCCGGGATCGATTTCAGCGGCCATTGTTGGCGTCTTAGTTATTTGGTATCACCGCGATGTTCTCTCACATGAGAATACAAATGAGCGGACCGAGATTCGCCGTATTTATGAATATGGAATCGCTGGGATTGGATTAATTGCAGCAGCTGGTGGAGTTACGATGATTCTCGTTTCAATTATCGAATCACTCTCTGCATCTGCACAAATAACAGGAGGAGGATCAACAAACTCTCTATTGGCAGCCGTGACTCTAATAATTGTTGGCGGACCAATCTGGTGGTTCATTTGGCAATCAATTCAAAAGAAGAGTGAAACTAATCCAGTAGAAGAGCATTCCTCTTTGATTCGCCGTATCTACTTATTTATCCTCTTTGGCGTAACGGGCATCATTTCTGCCGCAATGTTGCTCCTCGGCGCGTACTTTATTTTTAAAGATCTTTTTCAGCAGGGCATTGGGGTTGCAACAGTTCGTCAGATCCGGTTCTCATTAGGAATTCTTGTCACAGCAGCCGTAGTTTCGGTATATCACTGGTTCGTATTTCGCAATGAAAAAGATGTCGAGATACGAAGGAACCCAGTCATGGCCATTGAAAGAAAAATGTATTTCTTTGTGGAGATCAAATCTAAACCAGGTAAAGACAGTGAACTTATAGGCGCAATCAATAAATATGTTGTCCATGTTCGCAAAGAAAGAGGCTGTGAAAAGTTCGATGTTCTACTCGACCCTACAAACCCAGGCAGCGTGTATTTGTATGAAATCTGGAGCGATGCCCCGTCCCATCAAACCCATCTAAATAGTGCAGAGTTTGCAACGTGGAAAGAGCTCTCTGACCCGCTTATTGCGAAATTTACGGCCAAGACCTTAGATTCGACTGAAATTTAGGGGTTGCCCAAACAAACATGTAAACTACGGCCACCACTTGGAGACGTCGCATAGCCCGGTCGAGTGCGCCTCACTGCTAACGAGGTAAGGTTTAATCGCCTTCAGGAGTTCAAATCTCCTCGTCTCCGCCAGAAAAATGATTGAGGAGATGGCAATGCCATTGTTCAAGGTTGCAATTATCGGCGCAGGACCAGCCGGCTACTTTGCCGCTCAAGCGTTACAGAATCTACAAAACGACGAACACACCTTTGCAATCGACATGATTGAGCGCTTACCAACACCATGGGGATTAGTTCGAAGTGGCGTTGCACCAGATCACCCAAAGATTAAAACCGTTGCCAAAGTCTTTGAAAAGATTGCAGCAGATCCAAACTTTAGACTCTTTGGCAATATTGAAATCGGTGCGGAGATAACCGTTGCCCAGCTCGCAGAAAAATACGATGCGGTAATTATTGCGACAGGCTCATCCCTTGGAAAGAAACTTGGGATTCCTGGAGAAGATTTATACGGCTCAATGTCGGCGGCGGATTTTGTGCCTTGGTATAACACCCACCCAGATTTTGCAGATTTAGATGTTCCACTTGATTGCGATACTGCAGTGGTAATTGGCGCAGGAAATGTCGCGATGGATGTTGCTCGCATGTTGGCCCTTGAACCAAGTGAGCTAGATTCAACCGACACTGCCGACCATGCAATAGAAGCCTTTAAGAAGAGTTCAGTGCGTGATGTTTATATCAGCGCTCGCCGAGGGCCAGAACATGCCGCCTTTACATCCCCTGAGCTACGCGAGTTACCAAAGCTTGAGCACACCAATGTCATCATGGCTCGCAGCGATATCGATGCTGCAATTGTGCGTGCAGGAGATGCTCCCGAAAAAGATGTAAAGAGTAATTTAGATGCGATGCTTTTAATCGCCGATTTAGAGAAGAGCAATCATGAACGCACCATGCATTTCCTATTTCAGCACACCCCTAAGCAAATCCTGGGCACAGAGCGTGTCGAAGGAATCGTGTATTCAACTGCAGCCGGGGATGTAACAGTCACATGTGGTTTGGTGATTACCGCGATTGGATATCAAGCAGAAAGTATTGAAGGTGTTCCATATGAAAATGGCAAAGTTGTAAATACAGAGGGCCGTGTAAAGGAAAATATGTATGTTGTAGGTTGGGCAAAACGCGGGCCATCTGGGGTAATTGGCACTAATAAATCCGATGCAGCTGGCGTCATGGAGCTTTTAGTTTCCGATTTGAAAACCCCTAAGAGCGCCGGCGATATCTCCGCGCTAATATCAAAACAAATAGTTATTGATCAAGCGGCTTGGCAACGTATCAACGAGGCTGAGGTTGCCGCCGGTGAGGCAAGGGGTAAACCTCGAGTTAAGAGTGTAAAGCGCGAGGAACTTCTAAAGTTGGCTAGTTTGTAATTTTGTTTACCTGTTCGCAACCATGTCGTTACCAAATCACCTAGAAATGCTAATCGACCTCTGATTAGATAGAAGGATGAAACAAACCCTCACTTCACGTAAAATTACAGGCTTTGGTGCATTAGCCACAGCCACCGCATTATTAGTATCCCTACTAATTCCTAGTGCACATGCAGAGACATATTCTCTCCCTGGTGCACCTACTGGCGTCACTTCATATATCGGTGCAAGTGGTGTTGTTGTTAAGTGGACACCAGCAACGAATGTAACTCCAACGGTAACTGGATATGTAGTTTCGGCCGGTGCGGGCTCATGCCCAATCTTTGTTCCAGCAAGTTACCACTCCGTCGTCACGATGCCCGTCGTGGTTGGACAACCTGCCGGAACTCCAACAGTTCAAGCGGTAAATGCCTATGGCTTCTCAAAGCCGGGAGTATCAAATAAGTCCTACACAGCTGAACAACTAGCAAGAGTATCTTCATCAAGTAATAAGTCGTTACAGATCCTGCAGTTCAGTGATCTTCACGGCGCAATCGAGACAGGTGCTTCTTTTGGCACCTCACTTCTCATGAGTAACTTTGCCGCAGATCGCAAGGCAGCGGCAGCAACAATCACACTTTCATCAGGAGATAACATCGGCGCAGCACCACCGATTTCAACTGAGTTCGAAGAGCTACCAACAATTGAATCTATGAACCTCATGAAGGTCGACGTTTCGACATTTGGTAACCACGAACATGACCGCAACCTTGAGCACCTCCAAAAAGTTATCGGTGCATCGGATTTCAAATGGGTCGTTTCAAACTACGGCGATGAATCATTAGCTGTATTGAAGTCAGGCGATAAGGCTGCAAAGGCCTTCACAATCGTTGATCGCGGTGGATTAAAGATCGGTGTAGTTGGAGCAAATACTCCAGAGACAATCGAGCAAGTATTCCCAGGAAACCTTGATTACAAGGATTCAGCAGGGGCCAAAAAGACAATCCAAATCGATCCAGGCGTAATCGGAATCAACAAGGCGATTGTGGCGGCCAAAGAGGCCGGGGCTGAAATCGTCGTTGTTCTTATTCACCAAGGCTGGACTGAAAACTCTGATGGTGTAGCAAAGGGTCTCTATAACAACCTTGCGGCACAAATTAAGGGAGCAGCAGCTATCTACGGTGGCCACAGCCACCAGACTTTCTCAACCGTGATTCCTGGAGCACGCGCACAAGCTCCGGTTCTACTTGGTGAAGTTCGTAACGCAGGCGTTGAATACACACGTGCACAAATCTGCATGAAGAACGGAAGAGTTGTTGGTACATCACTTCAACATGTTCTTAAAGCCGCTGCGGCAACAATCAACACTGGCGTGGTCAGCACAGTCACAACAGCTGATGCAACAGGTGCTGCTCTTGTTAAGAAATACAAGGATCAGTTAACAGGAAAGCTTGATGTAAAGATCGGTTCTGTTTCTGGAGTATTCCCACGCGGAGGCAGCCCAGCAGTTGAACGCTCAGGTGAAAACCCAATGGGTGATTACATTGCAGATCTTCTTCGCGCTAAATACAAGACAGACTTTGCTCTCTCAAATGGCGGTGGAATTCGCGACACCTTCCCTGCCAAGACCTACATCCCAGCTAACACCGCACTTGTTCGCACAGGTACTGGTGCATTGGATGTAACCCTTGGGGATGCATTAACTGTCTACCCATTCGGTAACCAGGTTGCGACAACGGTCGTAACAGGTGCGAATCTATGGAAGGCTCTAGAAAACGGTGTTGGTGGAAATTACCCATCAGATGGACGTTTCCCACAGGTATCTGGCTTCAAATTCACCTTTGATGCCTCTAAGCCATTGGGTTCACGCATTGTTACCGTCACCAAAAATGACGGAACTGCAATCGCTAAGGACTCAACTGAGTACACACTTACAACTCTTGACTACATCATTTATGGTGGAGATGGGTATGTAGATGTCTTCTCACCTGCAAAAGCCAAGGTATTTGGTGCGCTACTGGATGTATTTGTAGATGCGTTAAAGGCCGATATGGCAGCTGGCAAAGTCACCCAACTTCCAGTCCTTGATGGGCGCGTGAAGAAGGTTAACTAAATAACTACTAATCACAAAGGGCGTCGGTTAACTCCGGCGCCCTTTGTGCTTTATTTAGGCTGTTTCATCGCATTTTGGAAGGCTATGAAAAGAAGGTAAGATGCGCAGGCTGTACAAAACTAAATACGCGCGCGTAGCTCAACGGATAGAGCATCTGACTACGGATCAGAAGGTTGGGGGTTCGAATCCCTTCGCGCGCACTGTTCGACCTCTCTCGCCTTTCACTTGAGGGGTCGAACTTCTTTTTTAGCTTCGAAAGCTTTAGACAGACAAATTAATGTAGTTGAAAGTCGCCGCTTGTTGACGGCCGAGAGGGACCCCTCATTTGAACACAGCTAGGTAAAAGAGGTGCTACCCCCCTCTAAAAAAATATCTATCTAGTTATAAAAATCCTACACTCAAAGTATGTTGAAAAACAGAAAGATAGTTTTTTCAATAACCTTGAACCTTCTTCTCACTACCACTGCAATGACATTTACACCTCAAGCCCAAGCAATTGAAAATGGCATAGATGCAACGGGAAGTGCATATGTAGTACCCATATTGATCGAGTTTGCACACAATGAATTCTTTAAGTGCAGTGGAGCGTTAATAGCACCCTCCATCGTCGCAACCGCTGGGCATTGCATTCTCAATGAAACAGGTACTATTTCAGAAAAGATACTTGTTGGAGATCCCGGAACGTCATCTGAGGCGATAAATAGTTCGCAGCTAGTAACCTCCGTTGCAATTCCTCGCGGATATAAAGGTGGCGCAAACGGAAATGTCGCAATAGATGACATTGTTTTCCTGGCATTAAGTGAACCCAAGAAGTTTGACTCTAATATTCGCCTAGCATCAGAGGCTGAAGTTATTTCCCTTAAAGATAATCATGCCCTGCTCAGGTTATACGGATATGGGAATACGGACGACGGTGGGAGCAAGGCCAGCTTCCCAAGTTATATAGAAGGTAGCTTTTCATCCCACTCCATTCTCAATCAACCTGATAGTGCAGTGGTTGATCCTTTAACGGCAAATACCTGCAAGGGCGATAGCGGGGGTCCTGTTTTGAAAATCTCAGGCACAGAAGTTCTGGTAATTGGTGTAATCACCGGAACAAACCTAAAAAATAACTGTGGAGCGTCATATACAAGCTTTTCCCTAATTAGTCGTTATTCAAATCTCATATTTTCCATGACCTTGAATCAAATTAATCAAATGGATGAACTAGTCAGAAAGATAAGCGCCGAAACACTAAAAGAAATTGCCACCGTTACTGAGTTATCACTGTCAAAGATCGCCAGCATCCAAAGTGAGGCAGATACAGCCGATATAGCCCATCATAAAATTATTTCGGAGCAAGAAATAACGATTGAGGCGCTCAAGATTGAGATTGCTTCCCTCATAGCGCAATTACCGAAGTCGATAATTTGCGCAAAAGGCAAAGTAGTCAAAAAAGTGGTTGCAGTTAAGCCGTTATGCCCAACTGGTTACAAAATACAGATCAACTGATAAAGAAAAAGTTGTTACAAGTATGTGTTAAGCACGAAGAGCTTGGGCAAAAGCACGGAAATCTTCAACGAGAAGATCAACTTCCTTTTGGCCATGCGCTAAGGATATTAACCACTGCTCATCTAGGCCCGGAGGCGTAATGATGCCGCGGTTAAGTGAGAAGAGCCACGATAATTCGGCAATTGCGAAGTCTGTGGCTTT
>WLHG01000031.1 GCA_009702845.1 Actinomycetota bacterium | reverse complement strand
TGAATACTTCCAAGCTCATCTAACTTAGCAAAGGAGACTCCGGCAAAAGTCGGTGTGGTGGCCGCTATCTCATCCATAATCGCCGCGCCGTTTTCATAGGACATTGGATATCCCATCGCAGTGGCTAAGTCGCAGGTAACTTCAAACTCGCTCTTGCCGGTTTTAGATTTCATCACGGGGCGAACACGGTTGATTCTTCTTTCGGCATTTGTGAAAGTACCGTCTTTTTCTAAAAAGGATGTTCCTGGCAAAAAGACATGTGCGAACTTTGATGTCTCATTCAAGAAGAGATCTTGCACAATCACCATGTCCATCGCTCGTAATGCTGCATGTACATGCGAGGTATTGGGATCAGATTGAGCAATGTCTTCGCCCTGGACATAGAGACCTCGGTATTGGCCAGCAATAGCTGCATCAAACATATTTGGGATTCTCATGCCGGGACGATCTTGCAGCACTACACCCCATGCATCATTAAAGATTTTTCGTGTATCTGGGTTTGAAATGTGACGATAGCCAGAGAGCTCATGCGGGAATGAGCCCATATCGCAGGAGCCCTGCACATTGTTCTGTCCCCGAAGTGGATTAACGCCAACGCCTTTGCGGCCAATATTTCCAGTTGCCATGGCAAGGTTTGCAATTCCCATAACCATTGTTGAACCTTGACTGTGCTCTGTAACTCCAAGACCGTAATAAATAGAGCCGTTTCTAGCATTGGCAAACATATGCGCCGCTGCGCGAATCTGAGCGGCGGGAACTCGCGAAGATGCTTCAAGGGCTTCGGGTGAGTTCTCGCCCAGTGAAATGAACGTCTCCCACTCTTTGAAGGATTGGGCATCACAACGCTCTTCAACAAACTCACGTTTAATAAGGCCATCGGTTGCAATCACATGGGCCAGAGCGTTGATAACGGCGACATTTGTACCTGGCATTAACTGCAGATGGTGTGATGCAGTAATTCCAGGAGTACGAACTAATGCAATGACACGGGGATCGATAACGATTAACTTTGCGCCTTTTCGTATCGCCTGCTTCATGCGTGAGGCAAAGACTGGGTGGGCCGAGGTTGGATTAGCGCCGATGAGCATGATGACATCACTGTGTTCTACCGACTCAAAATCTTGAGTTCCGGCCGATGTTCCAAATGTCTGACCGAGCCCATAACCTGTTGGCGAATGACACACACGGGCACAGGTATCGACGTTGTTATTACCAAAAGCGGCTCGAACCATCTTTTGTACTACGAAGACCTCTTCATTAGTACAGCGCGAAGAAGTGATTCCGCCGATTGCATTGACTCCAGTTTCTGCCTGAATGCGTTTTAATCCATCGGCGGCAAAAGTAATAGCTTCGCTCCATGAAACCTCTTTCCATGGATCAGTGATTGCGCTTCGAATCATTGGCTTTGTTATACGATCAGAGTGAGTGGCATATCCATATGAAAAGCGGCCCTTCACGCATGAGTGTCCTTCATTTGCGCCACCGGTTTTCAATGGAACCATACGCACAACTTCTTCGCCACGCATCTCAGCTTTAAAGCTGCAACCAACGCCGCAGTAGGCACACGTTGTAATAACTGAAGAGGTTGGCGCACCGATAGTTAATAGCGTTTTTTCAGTAAGGGCTCCAGTTGGGCAGGCCTGCACGCAGGCTCCACATGAAACACACTCGCTCTCAATAAATGAGGTACCCGACGATGAGACCCTGGCTTCAAAGCCACGGTTCTCGATCGTTAATGCAAAAGTTCCCTGCACTTCATCGCAGGCTCGTACACATCGGTTGCAGACGATGCACTCAGTTGAATCAAAGGTGAAGTAGGGATTACTCTCATCTTTTTTCAAATCTAAGTGCGTGGCAACGTTTGTATAGCGGCTAGAACCTATTCCAATTTTCTTAGCAACGCCATGAACTTCACATTCATCTCCTGTTGCACAATCTGCTGGGTGATCCGAAAGATAGAGCTCCATAACGCCTTTGCGGATGCGATCAAGTTTTTCCGATTGTGTAGCAACTTTCATACCTTCGGCAACTGGTGTTGTACAGGATGATGGAGTGCCGTTACGACCATCGACTTGAATGACGCACAATCGACATGAACCAAAGGCCTTTAAACTATCGGTAGAACAGAGTTTTGGGATATCAATGCCGGCTTCAAGGGCTGCGCGCATAATCGAAGTTTCTGCGGGAACGGTGATTGCGCGGCCATCAATCTCAAGGTTTACACAATCGGTTCGCTCGCTGACAGGCGTGCCGAAATCTGGCTCAAAAATCATCGTCATCTGCGCACTCCATTGAAGTCGGATGGGAAGTTAAGCATGGCACTTTTTACTGGCAAAGGGGTCAAACCGCCCATGGCACACAGCGATCCATCGGTCATCACTTCACAGAGGTCGAGAAGCAACTTCTTATTCTCATCCACCCTTACGCCCTCAATAATCAGGTCGATAGTTTCAGCCCCACGTGTTGAACCAATACGACATGGTGTGCACTTGCCACAGGATTCAATGGCACAAAACTCCATAGCGAATTTCGCTTGCACCGCTAAATCAACACTCTCATCAAAGACCACGATTCCGCCGTGACCCAGCATTCCGCCTGCAGCGATGAGTGACTCATAATCCATCGACGTATCCATTTGTGCCGTTGAAAAGTATGCACCTAGCGGTCCGCCAATTTGGATTGCGCGAAGTGGCAGACCAGATAACGTGCCACCTCCATAGGTATTGACTAATTCATCAAGTGTTACTCCGAATGCCCTCTCAACAATTCCACCGCGTGCGATATTGCCAGCTAGTTGAAAGACCTGCGTTCCAAGAGATCGTCCAACTCCACGCGCTTTATATTCCTCTGCGCCTTCGGACAAAATCATTGGCACAGTAGAGAGCGTAAGAACATTGTTAATTACCGTGGGTTGACCAAAGAGACCTTCAACTGCAGGAAGTGGTGGTTTGGCTCGGACTACTCCGCGCTTACCCTCGATGCTTTCTAGCATCGCCGTCTCTTCACCGCAGACGTAAGAACCGGCACCAACACGAATCGAAATATCAAAGGCATGCGTCGACCCAAGAACGCGATTGCCTAGCCAATCACTCTCTCGCGCGATATCAATTGCCTTTTGAAGTGTTGCGATGGCATATGGATATTCTGAGCGTAAGTAAACAATTCCCTGTGTAGCACCGACTGCAATACCTGCAATTGTCATGCCTTCGATTAATGTAAAGGGATCGCCCTCGATCAACATGCGATCGGCGAATGTCCCACTATCTCCCTCATCGGCATTGCAGCAAATATATTTTTGCGAGCCGTAACTTTGTAAAACTGTGCGCCATTTTATTCCCGCAGGAAAACCGGCGCCGCCTCGTCCTCGAAGCCCTGATTCGGTAACTTCATTAATAATCGCATCCGGTGAAAGCTTGAGCGCTTTGCGCAAGCCGATTAGGCCGCCATGTGCCATATAGTCATCTAGCGATAGCGGGTCGATAACTCCTACGCGGGCGAAAGTGACACGGTCTTGAGTTGCTAGCCATTTAATTTGATCAGTTTTACCTAGAGCCAGTGGGTGGATTCCGCCGTTGAGGAAATCGGCTTCAAATAATGAGGCTACGTCCTTTGCGGTGACTGGACCATAGGCGACACGGCCATATGGAGTTTGAATTTCAACAAGAGTTTCCAGCCATAACGCCCCGCGCGAACCATTGCGAACAATTCTTGCCGTAGGAGCAAGCTGTGCGATCGCAGCTGCGACTTCATCTGCACCAACTGAGACGGCTGCGCTATCACCCGGAATATAAATTATCATTGGCGGGCGCTCTCAATTTTCTCCAGTGTTGCGCGACCGATGATCTTTCCATCTACCATCACCGCAGGTCCGAGTGCGCAGTTACCAAAGCAGTACGCATCCTTGGTCTCATCGGCAAACTTTGCCTTTACCGCTGCGGAAAGCTCTCGGGCCCCTACTGCCTGACATGCCTCGGCCACACAGATTGAGATTTGATGCTCAGTTGGTGGAGTTGTTTGCAGATCATGATAGAAAGTTAAAACACCATGAACGTCGGCCCGTGATTTATTGAAGTAGTTTGCAATGAGTTCAACACAGGCTTTGTCCACGTAGCCAAACTCTTTTTGCATCAACTGAAGAGCCATCAACACGGGCCCTTTTTCATCGCTCAGGGTCGCAAGAAGTACACGTGCTGCATCCTGAGACCACGGTGAATACTTCATTAGAACAAGCCTACGACCTTTCCATCAACGTAATCAATGCGCTCGGCCGCTGGAACCTTTGGCAGGCCTGGCATAGTCATAATCTCTCCGCAGATCATGACGATGAACTCAGCGCCCGCCGATAATTTAACTTCGCGAATATTGATTGAGTGTCCACTTGGCGCCCCTCTGAGAGCGGCATCAGTACTAAATGAGTACTGAGTTTTTGCCACACAAATCGGAAAGTGTCCATAACCTGATGCTTCGAGCTCTTTGAGCTTAAGGCGGACCTTTGCATCGGCCGTTACTTCCTTAGCACCGTAGATTTTTGTGGCAACTGCATTTACCTTCTCCCACAGGCTTTGCTCATCTTCATAAACAAACTTCATTTGATTTGGAATCTCACACAGTTCAACAACGGCATGAGCTAAATCAATAGCCCCAGCACCACCATCTGCCCAGTGAGTGGCAAGAACTATTTTTACGCCCATAGCCTCAACTCGTGATCGGAGAAGTGCAATCTCTGCTGCGGTGTCGCTTGTAAAGTTGTTAATAGATACAACAAGCGGAAGATTATAGACATCCTTGATGTTGTGAATATGGCGCTCTAAGTTAACGATTCCAGCCTCTAGAGCAGCAAGGTTTTCTTCGGTAATAGTCTTGAGATCTGCACCACCGTGATATTTAATTGCGCGGACCGTTGCCACAAGAACGCAGGCCGATGGACGCAAGCCCGACTTACGGCACTTAATATCAATAAACTTTTCAGCCCCCAGATCTGCTCCGAATCCAGCTTCTGTCACAACATAATCAGCTAACTTCATCGCCGATGTCGTTGCCACAACTGAATTGCAGCCATGTGCGATATTGGCAAAGGGTCCGCCATGAATGAAGGCTGGAGTGTTTTCCAGAGTTTGAACCAAGTTTGGCTGGAAGGCGTCTTTTAATATAACTGTCATCGCACCTTGTGCGTTGAGTTCACTTGCAAGCACTGGAGTCTTATCGCGCTTATAGCCAACTACAATCTTGCCGATCTTCTCTTTAAGATCCTCAATCGATGTTGCAAGACAGAAAATCGCCATAATCTCCGAGGCAACGACAATGTCAAAGCCATCGCTTCGTGGATAGCCATTACCAACGCCGCCAATAGATTGAATGATTTCGCGCAGTGCACGATCGTTCATATCCATAACACGCTTCCAGGTCACTCGGCGGATATCGATGGCAAGCTCATTGCCATGGTGAATGTGATTATCTACAAGGGCTGCAAGTAAGTTATTTGCTAGGGCTATAGCGTTAAAATCGCCAGTAAAGTGCAGATTGATATCCTCCATTGGTACAACTTGAGCATATCCACCACCAGCTGCTCCGCCTTTCATTCCAAAGACTGGACCAAGAGATGGCTCGCGCAGAGCGATCATCGCATTCTTACCAATATGGCGAAGCGCATCTCCGAGGCCCACAGTAGTAGTCGTCTTGCCCTCTCCCGCTGGAGTTGGACTTATAGCCGTTACCAAAATTAACTTAGAGCCTTTGCGCTCTGGAAGCGCCGTTAAGTACTTTAAATTAACCTTTGCTTTGTACTTTCCATATGCCTCAAGGTTTTCGACGTCAATGCCAAGAGATGCGCCAATATCATTGATTGGCTTTATGGTTGCAGCTTGTGCGATTTCGATATCTGACATTTTTTATCCCTTTGCTTGACGTATGGCGCTAGTGAGCGCGGGTATTACTTGGTGTAGATCTCCGATGATTGCATAGTCGGCATAACGTAAAATCGGTGCCTCTGGATCGGTATTAATGACAACTATTGTCTTGCTATTTTTCATTCCAGCGATGTGCTGCATAGCTCCTGAAATTCCAGCGGCAATGTAGAGATCTGGTGCAACTTTGGTTCCTGTCTGCCCAACCTGCTCGGCATGTGGACGCCAACCAGAGCTAGTAACAACTCGTGAACATCCCACTGCTCCACCGAGAAGAGCAGCTAACTCTTCTAGGTTTCCAAAGCCATCGGCTCCACCAACTCCGCGACCACCAGAGACGATAATTTTGGCATCGTTGAGTGTTACTCCACCCTTGGACTCACCTGAATCACGGCTCAGAATTCTTACAACAGAGTCCTGCGGCTCTAGAGCCGGCTCAAACTCTGCAACCGTTGAAGCTGGAGCATTGATTGATTCTGGTTCTACAGAAAAACTTAAGACTGTTGCAATAAGTAATTCGGCATGTACGTTCGCCGATTCAATTAAGTTACCTGCCCACCGTGCTCGCAAGACATGGTGCGGTGAACCCAATGTAATTTCAGAACACTCTGCAGCCATAGGCAGATCTAAAAACGCAGCCAAGTGAGCTAACTGCTCATTGCCGCGAGGACTGCCTGCAGCTAATACCGCGGCAGGCTTTAGTTTTTCAACTAAATCTTTGAGAGCTCGGCCAGATGCCATCGGTGTGTAATCACTGATCATTGCATGCTTTGCAACATGTAAAACCTTAGCGCCGTATTCGCCGACAATGCCGGCTAGGCCGGCCGCTTCGCTACCAATTGCAACGGCCTCTACATCCTGGCCTAGGGCGCGGGCTGCAGTAAGGGCTCTGAGTGAGAGCGGATCGAGTTCGCCGCGATCGTGATCGATAAGAACCAGAATCATTAGAAGGCTCCAATCTGTTTCAAGACTTCAACTAAGGCAGGTACGGCCTCGGCACCCTTGCCAAGAATCTCAGCGCCTTTATCCTTAGAAGGAGCAAGGGCGAGAGTTACTTTCTCAAGTTTTGGAACTCGTGGCTCAGCTTTCTTCATATCTACAATCTTCTTACGCGCCTGCATTCGTCCTGGTACCGATGGATAGCGCGGAATATTCAAGCCATCTCGCACGGTAATAATCGCAGGAAGTGGTGCCTCATAATGCTCGCGCCCATTAGCGACAACTCGCTCACAGCTAACAATCCCCTGCTCAATCTTCATTGACTTTACATTTGTAACGATGGGGCGATTAAGTGCGTGTGCGACTCGAATATGAATTTGATATCCAGCGCTATCGGCAGACTCGGCACCAAAGATGATTAAATCAAACTTTGTTTCCTCGGCGTTAATCGCATCGATAAGTGCCGCTGCAGTCCCCTGCGGATCCCACTCCTGTCCATCGGTCTCGATGAGCACGGCGCGAGTTGCACCAATTGCCAACTGAGAACGTAGTTGTTCTTCAGCATCACTTGGTCCGAGCGTTAACAAAGTAAGCGTGCCGCCCATTTGCTCAACTAACTGAACTCCAGCTTCCACAGCGTTTTCTTCGTGGGGGCTGATTCCAAAGCCAAGGTGTTTGGTTTCAATATCACGCGAATCTGGAGTCAGAATTAACGTCCCTCCAGCAAGAGGCACTCTCTTTAAGCAGACCAGTACATCCATTAGGCGATAATCCGTTCATTTGAGGGATCAAAGACAGGCGTAGCACCGACTTCAGCCACTGAACATGGGTAGTGCTCGCCCAAATATTCAACGATGAATTTATTGCCGGCAACGGCCAGCTCTGTAGGTAGATACGACATCAGAATGTGCTTTCCCAATGATGGTGCTGATCCTGCGCTCGTGACATATGAACGGCGACCATGTGAGTCAACTATCGGTTGCTTATCAAGGGTAAGTATTGGTTCGTTACCCATCATGTATCGCTTCTCACCGTTTAATGATGTGTGATCATCGACAAATAATGTACAAAGCATTGTGATTGGTTTTTCACTGCGGTGCTTAACGTGCGCGGCCTTACCTATGAAGTCGGCCTCTTTAAGCTTCGGAGATTGCATTCCAGCCTCGACTACCGTGTACTCGGTTTCAAGCTCTGGGCCGTAAGCGCGATAGCATTTTTCAAGTCGACCAGTTGTGCCGTAGACGCCGATACCTACTGGAATCATCCCGTGCTTCTTGCCACTATCCCAAAGCATCTCCCATAACTTTGCGCCCTGTTCAATAGGAATATAGAACTCCCAGCCAAGATCTCCTACGTAGGAGATACGTGATGCCAGAACACGGAGTGGACCAACTTCAATTACCTTACATGTGCTGAACTTAAAGGCATCTTTACCCATATCGCTCTTTGTTATCGCTTGAATAATCTCGCGCGCCTTTGGTCCCCAGATTCCGACCGTTGTATAACTAGAAGTTAAGTCAAAGATCTGTGCCGAACCATCAGCGGGTAGCAAATCGCTAAACCACTTTTTATCGGCCATGCCATGTGCACCGCCTGTGACCACGCGGAAATGATTTGTATCAAGTCGCATGATTGTTAAATCTGATTTAAAGCCGCCATTTGGAGCAAGTACTGGCGTGTAGACAACACGACCAATGGCAACATCCATCTGACGCAAAGCAGCTTTTTGTACGACGGCTAATGCACCGGGTCCGGTGACATCAAAGATTGCAAAGGCTGAAAGATCAACGATGCCAGCACTTTCGCGCATTTGC
>WLHG01000030.1 GCA_009702845.1 Actinomycetota bacterium | reverse complement strand
CTTACTAACTCACTCATATGCCCTCCAGAATGTGTTCCATAATATGGAACCACTGTTCCACTATCTAAGGGTATTCTCCTTTATGTCCAGCGGTCAATAGGCGCAGAAGGAGAATTTAATGTTTGAAAATCGGATGCCTCGATATGAAATCTTGAGCCAAGAGTCTATGGCGACGCTAACGCTGGGCTGGCGCCGCATCGTCTCTGAAATCGGTATCGAGTTCATGTCACCGTGGGCGATCGATGTCTTGCGCGATGCTGGACAGACGGTAGAGGGAGACAATGTTAAGTTCGATCCCGATTGGATTTTGAAGCAGTGCGCACTGGCCCCCAGTGAATTCAATCTGCGCGCTCGCAATCCTAAAAACAACGTTCACATTGGCGGCAATTCGATGGTCTTCGGCGGCGTATATGGTCCGCCATTTGTACGCGAAGGCGATATTCGACGCGATGCAACTTTTAACGACTATGAAAATTTTTGTAAGCTCGCCCAGTCATTCGATGCGCTAGATAGCGTCGGCGGTGTCGTCTGCGAACCTAATGATCTATCCCTTGATTCGCGTCACTTAGACATGGCATACGCTGCAGCAACGTTGACTGATAAGTTCTTTATGGGCAACGTTGTAACGGCCGAGAATGCTAAAGATGTTATTAAGATGGCAGAGATTATCCACGGTGGACGAAATGCAATTGTTGAGACTCCAGCGCTTATTTCTCTTGTTAACTGTAATTCACCGCTTCGATGGGATGATCGCATGCTGGACTCCCTGCGCGAATATGTTCTCGCCGGTCAGCCGGTTGTCGTAACACCATTCTTACTGATGGGCGCAATGAGCCCGGTAACAATTCCAGCAACTCTGGCACAACAGATCGCCGAGGCGTTAACTGGAATCGCACTTGCTCAAACTCTCAATCCAGGATGCCCAATCGTCTTTGGTTCATTTCTTTCAAATATCGATATGCAGTCGGGTTCACCGCAGTTTGGAACTCCTGAATCTGGTATCGGACTTTTGTGTACTGGCCAGATCGCACGCAGCTTCAACCTGCCATTTCGTGGCGGCGGCGGCTTAAACTCTTCACAGACAGTAGATGCGCAATCGGCATATCAATCCATGATGACGATGATGCCAACCTTTCTCTCTGGTACAAACTGGGTAATGCATACAGCTGGTTGGCTAGAGGGTGGCCTCGTCTCTTGCTATGAAAAATTCGTTCTGGATATCGAGATTCTTCAATCTCTGATGACTGAGTTCACACCCCTTGAATTCAACGTCGAATCTCTAGCCTTTGATGCCCACCTTGAGGTCGGCCATGGCGGCCACTTCTTAGGAGCGGCGCACACAATGGAGCGATTCCGCGACTGTTTCTACCGACCATTCTTAACCAATAGCGATAACTTCGAGCGTTGGAGCCGATTAGGGGCCAAAGATACGAAGATGCGCGCTGCCGAGATTTATAAGAAGAAGTTAGAGGATTACGTTGCACCAGAGATGGATCCGCGCATGCGCCAAGAGCTCGATGAGTTTGTGGCAATGCGCAAAAGCCAACTAGATTAAATCCACTATGGTCGCAACTCTTTATATCGATGGTGCTTGGAGACAAGCATCCGATGGTGGCGCCCACGATGTTAAGAGCCCACATGATCAAAGCGTTGTCGCCACGGTTTCTCAGGCAACCCAGACCGATGTACTCGATGCCATTGCGGCCGCGCGCGCATCATTTGATTCAGGCGTATTTACTTCGTGGAGCTTTAAGGCCAGAAGCGAACTCGTTGCAAAGATTGCCGATTTTCTTGAGCGCGATGCCGATTTAATCGCACGTAAAGAGAGCGATGATACGGGTAAGCGTTTTATTGAAGCCCAATACGATGTTGCCGATGTAGTTTCAACTTTTAGACACTTCGCAGCCCTTGGCGCGAAAGAGCATGGTCGCAGTGTTGATGTTGGCATCGCTCATGTATCTAGTCGCATAGTTCACGAACCTTTAGGTGTTGCCTCATTGATTGGCCCCTGGAACTATCCGCTCTTGCAGATTGCATGGAAAGTGGCGCCAGCGCTAGTTGCAGGCTGTTCCTTCATTGTTAAGCCGAGTGAGTTAACACCACAGAGCGCAATCTCACTTATGAAAATTATTGAAGAGGCGGGTACGCCAAAGGGTGTAGCTAATTTAATATTGGGTCCTGGCTCTGTTGTCGGTACATCATTGATAAATGATCCCCGTGTTGATTTAGTCTCATTCACCGGTGGATTAACGACGGGCCAAACAATTATGCGCGCAGCTGCAGATACGGTTAAGAAGTTAGCTCTCGAACTCGGTGGAAAGAATCCTCATATTATCTTTGCCGACGCCGATATTGATGCTGCTATTGATAACGCCGTGACTGCCGCCTTCTTGCACTCAGGCCAAGTCTGCTCGGCTGGAACACGTTTAATCGTTGAGCGATCGATTCACGACCGTGTTGTTAAAGAGATTGTTCGCCGCGCGGCAAAGATTTCACTTGGTGGGCCAAACGATGAGAAGGCCGAGACTGGCCCACTCATTAGCAAGGCACATCTGAATAACGTCAGCACCTATGTTGAAAAAGGAGTTGCTGAGGGTGCAATCTTGCTAGTTGGAGGAAGGCGAAGTGATAAGCCAGAGCATCTGGATGGTTGGTATTACCTGCCTACAGTTTTAGATAACTGCGATACGACCATGTCCTGTGTTCAAGAAGAGTCATTCGGTCCGGTCATGACCGTGGAAGTATTTGATACTGAGGCAGAGGCGATTGCCATTGGAAATGACACAAACTTTGGCCTATCTGGTGGTCTCTGGAGTAGTGATACAGAAAAGGCCGCCCGAGTAGCCAGCGCTCTTCGTCACGGCACCATCTGGGTCAACGACTTTGGCCCATATCGTCCCGCGGCAGAGTGGGGCGGTTACAAGCAGTCGGGGATTGGCCGCGAATTAGGTGAGCATGGTTTGGGTGAGTACCTTGAAATCAAACACATTTGGACCAACAATGCTCCTAGTCGATCTGGATGGTTCAAGGATCACGAGTAAAGGAGCTTTTAGGTGAGTATTGAAGCGCCAATGATCTCAGTTCAAAACCTTTGGAAAGTCTTTGGCTCAAATCCAGAGAAAGTGATTGGCGGCCCGCTTGCGGATTTGTCACGCTCAGAGCTACGCGCTCAAACTGGAAACACAGTTGCAGTGCGCGATGTTTCATTCGATGTTGCACCTGGTGAAGTTTTTGTAGTTATGGGTTTATCGGGTTCTGGAAAATCAACACTCGTTCGTTGTATGACGCGCCTCATAGAACCAACATCAGGATCTTTGACCTTCGAAGGTGAAGATATTTTGAAAGTCGATAACGCGCGCCTACGCGAGCTGCGCAAGACTCGCTTTTCAATGGTCTTTCAACACTTTGGTTTATTACCTCACCGCAACGTCATCGACAACATCGCCTATTCACTTGAGATTAATGGAATTAAAAAGGCCGAGCGCCATGCCCGTGCTAATGAAGTAATCGAACTCGTTGGTCTGCAAGGTTATTCCCACGCCTATCCTGAACAACTTTCGGGCGGTATGCAACAGCGTGTAGGGCTTGCTCGCGCATTAGCTGTTGATCCACAAGTTCTATTTTTAGATGAACCCTTTAGCGCACTTGATCCATTGATTCGTCGCGACATGCAGCAAGAGGTTATCCGTCTGCACTACGAGCTTGGCAAGACAATGGTGTTTATTACCCACGATCTATCTGAGGCGGTAAAAGTAGGAGATCGCATTGCGATTATGCGTGATGGAGCAATTGTTCAAATCGGAACCCCTGAAGATTTAGTTGCCCATCCAGCCGATGAATATGTGGCTAACTTTGTTCGAGATATTGCAAAGTCTCATGTATTGACGCTTCGCTATCTGGCTCGCCCACCTAGGGCTGGTGAAGCAACAGATGGCCCTGAACTCAATGCAGATATGATTATTCGCGATGCATGCAGTTTAATCATTGCCGATCATCGACCAATTCGAGTAAGTGATAACGGTAAAGCCTTAGGAGTAGTTTCAAGTGATGATGTCTTACGTATCATCTCAGGTGTTGCTTAATGCATTTTAGAAAGCCTTATCTACTCCTAGGCTCAGTTGCGCTGTGGATTCTTCTAGGTCGTCTTTTGCAAGGAAAAAATACTTTGCAGATCGCTACCTATGAAAACACGCCATTTACATCATTTGTAGGGGCCCGAGCTTTAGAGCTGCGTGGAAATCGTACTGAAAGTCCAGCATTTATCTATTTCTTTAATCCTATTCGCGCAGCAATCGATGGCTTTGTGCAAGTCATTAGAAATCTCATTGCAGTCCCAGCGCCTAACTCAGTAATCCCCATTATCGGATGGTTAGGAGTAGTAGGACTAATTGCCTTTGCAGTCTTTGCTACAAGTCAATGGAAGACGGCTTTGCTGGCAGTCTCACTCTTACTCGGTTGCGGCGCACTTGGGATGTGGCAGTTCACAATGGATTCAATTGCAATGACGCTGGCGGCGGTCTTGCTCTCCCTTGCTATCGGAATGCCACTGGGAATTTGGGCAGGTCTCTCCGATCGAGCACTGAAAGTACTGACGCCATTTTTAGACTTGGCACAGATTTTGCCGACCCTTGTCTATATGGCTCCTATCGCACTTATTTTTATGATTGGCGCAGCATCGGCGACCATAGCGACAATGATTTATGCAATACCTATTTGTATTCGCATTACTTCTCATGCAATTAGAACTTTAAATCAATCCCCAATAGAGGCTTCAGAGTCCATGGGATCGACTAAGAAGCAGACGTTAACCAAAGTTCAGATTCCAATGGCTAAGCAGATGATTGTTTTAGGAATCAATCAAACGGTAATGGCCGCAGTCTCCTTCGTTGTTGTCGCAGCATTAATTGGTGCACCTGGCTTAGGCAAGCCCGTAATTGAAGCTCTGATTATTAGAAATGTTGGTGAAGGCTTTGTCGCTGGTTTTGCCGTGGTTTTCTTGGCAATTCTGATGGATAGAAGCACAAGTGCTGCAGCTAAGCGCCAGACATCTTTCGTCCCATCTACCGCTAAAGACATTAAGCGAAAGCGGATTATTTTAGCTGGCACTGGGTGTCTTGCCATAGCGAGCGTATTTATCTCCCGCTCTATCTTGTGGGCTGCTGTTTGGCCTAAAGAGATAGATATTTCTTCACAAGTTGCGCGCATTGCAAATAATGTAACAGCGTGGATTTTAGATAATCTCTACATCTTTACCGTTGGTTTTAAGGATCTCATCTCTTATTCAATCCTTAATCCGCTAGAGACTCAGCTTGCGGCATCACCGTGGTATGTGACAGTAGCGATGATCGTTGCTTTGGCCTTAATTATTGGTGGTGTCCGTACGGCGATACTTGCATGTGTCTTAGCAATGGCGATCGTCGTATCCGGTCTTTGGTACGAGGCAATGCTCACCCTAACTCAAACAATTGTTGGATGTTTACTGACAATGATTATCGGCATAGCCCTTGGTATCTGGACTGGCCGAAGTGATAAAGCAGAGCGAGCCTTACGGCCATTTCTAGATGCAGGACAAACTCTGCCAGCATTTGTGTACTTAGTTCCGATGCTCGGCTTATTTGGTCCCACACGGTTTACTGCAATTGCAACGGGCATTGTGTATGCAATTCCAGTTGTTGTGAAGTTAGTTTGCGAGGGAATTCGTGCAGTACCGCACTCGTTAGTGGAGGCGGCAACGGCAGCTGGTTCAACGACTAGACAGATCATTACTAAGGTGCAGTTGCCGGCAGCAAAGAAAACAATCTTGTTAGCGACTAATCAAGGCTTGATTTATGTTTTAGCCGTTGTTGTTATCGGAGGCTTTGTTGGCGCTGGAGGTCTTGGTTATTTAGTAATTGTTGGAAACTCTAAGCCAGAGTTGCAAGGTAAGGGATTAATTGCAGGCGCTGCAATTTTGTTGTTAGGCGTCATTTTCGATCGGATAATGCAGGCTGGAGCCCGTCGTTCGGCTTAAAATATTATAAATAGCCCCGATAAATACTGGTATTACGCCGAAGTCCACTCTAGGCTAAGGCAAAACTTAAACTCATTAGGAGGATTAATGAAGTCATCATTTAGTCGTCGCTCGGCAGTCGTTGGCGTCGTCATTGCAGCAGCACTGATTCTTTCAGGATGTAGCAAGAGCGTTAATGATGCTGCAGGCGGAGCATCAGGAGATTGCGGTTCATATGCAATTGCAATGCACGCATGGGGCGGTTACACAGCATCAGCACAAGTAGTTGCTGAAATTGCTAAGAAAGAATTAGGTTGCACAATCACACAGACAACTCTGGATGAGGGTCCAACTACGTATGATGCAATGGAAGCTGGAACAATCGACGTAGTAATCGAAGATTGGGGCGGCGGACGTTGGAAGGAATGGGTTGATCGCGGCGCAGTTGTAGAAGCTGGCGAAAACGGAAACGTTGGACTCATCGGTATGTATGTAGCACCATGGATGGCTGAAAAGTATCCAGATATTACAGACTCTGCCAACCTTAATAAGTACGCAGATCTATTTAAGACTGCAGATTCTGGTGGCAAGGGTGCTTGGTTTGAAGGCCCAGCCGGATACACAACAATTGGCGAGAAGATGGTTTCAGCTAACAAGTTGAACTTCAAAGTTATCTTCTCTGGTTCAGAGGCAGCGTTAGTTGATGGCTTCATGAAGGCCGAAGCTAACAAGACTGCATTCATCGGTTATGCATGGCAGCCATGGACGCTCTTTGCCAAGATTCCTAATCTTGAATCAGGGCACGTTCATTTCCCAGCCAATGACTGGACTGATGCCGCTGCGGCAAGTGGACTAACTGATTACCCATCATCACCATTAATCAAGTTGATTTCAAAGAAGCTCAATGATGCAAATGATTCATTTACTTCTTTGGTTAAGAACTTCACTTGGACTAATGATGATCAAAATGGAGTCGCCGCTGATCTTGAAGGCGGAATGACTGCAGAAGAAGCAGCTCAGAAGTGGATTGATGCTAACCCAGACAAGGTCAAGGCCTGGCTCGGTAAGTAATTAATTAGTTATACGGGCAACGCCCTTACGTAGTGAGAAATCGCTAAGTAAGGGCGTTGTTTTATTAGTAGAGTAAGCGGCATGAGCGCAGAGTATGACTACATCATCGTTGGTGGCGGTTCGGCTGGAAGCGCTCTTGCCAATCGCTTAAGTGAAGATCCAGTCCACAAAGTTCTCGTTTTAGAGGCTGGGCGGCGTGATTACAAATGGGATGTCTTCATTCATATGCCTGCAGCGTTAGCTTTTCCGATTGGTAACAAACATTATGACTGGATGTATGAGTCCGAGCCCGAGCCGTACATGAACAATCGCCGCATCTATCATGCACGCGGCAAAGTTTTAGGCGGCTCATCCTCAATTAATGGCCAGATTTGGCAACGCGGAAATCCTATGGATTATGAACGTTGGTCCAAAGATGCTGGAATGAATAACTGGGATTATGCCCACTGCCTTCCATATTTTAAAAAAATGGAGAACTGTTTAGCTGATCAGAGCAATATTTTCCGTGGTAACAATGGACCGCTAAAATTAGAGCGCGGCCCAGTCAAAGGTCCACTCTTTGCCGCTTTCTTTAAAGCCACTGAGCAAGCTGGTTATCCGCGCACCGATGACGTTAATGGTTATCGCCAAGAGGGTTTTGCCGCCTTTGATCGAAATGTTTACCGTGGACGACGTTTAAGTGCGGCGCGCGCATATTTATATCCAGTGATCAAGCGTCCTAACTTAACCATTAAAACGCGCGCACATGTAACTAAAGTTTTATTTAATGGCACAACTGCCACGGGTGTCGAAGTGATAATCAAGGGAAAGAAACAGGTTTTTACTTCACGCGAAGTTGTTTTGTGTGGGGGAGCGATTAATACTCCACAGATTTTGCAGTTATCTGGAATTGGCAATGAGAAAGACTTAACTCCACTTGGCATAAAGATGGTACATAACCTGCCTGGAGTCGGTGCTAACTTACAAGATCACCTTGAAGTCTATGTTCAATATAAATGTAAATTACCAGTAACCCAACAACCCATCACACAGTTCTGGCGTCGCCCATTTATTGGCGCAGCGTGGTTGTTCTTTCGCAAAGGGCCCGGGGCAACTAATCAATTTGAAGCTGGTGGATTTACTCGAAGTAATAAAGATGTCACTTACCCCAACTTAATGTTTCACTTTTTGCCGCTTGCCATTCGCTATGACGGTACGGGTGATACTCGTGGTCATGGTTATCAAGTTCACGTCGGTCCCATGTACTCAGATTCACGGGGCTGGTTAAAGATTAAAAGTACCAATCCCCTCGAAAAACCTGCAATGCAGTTTAATTATTTATCGACCGATCAAGATAGGCGTGAATGGGTTGAAGCGGTAAAGGTAGCGCGCACAATTTTGACTCAACCTGCAATGAATGATTACAACGCCGGTGAATCATCACCTGGCCCATCCGTATCAACTGATACCGAGATTTTGGACTGGGTTCGCAAAGATGCCGAAACAGCTTTGCATCCATCATGTACGGCCAAAATGGGTACCGATGCGATGTCAGTAGTAGATCCGACCACTATGAAAGTTCATGGCGTAGAAGGTTTGCGCGTATGCGATGCATCGGTATTTCCATACGTCACTAATGGCAATATCTATGCACCTGTCATGATGGTTGCAGAAAAAGCCGCAGATTTAATCTTAGGAAAGACTCCTTTGCAACCCGAGAACT
>WLHG01000003.1 GCA_009702845.1 Actinomycetota bacterium | reverse complement strand
CGGTTGCCACTTATCTGACCATAACCTTGATATGCACGAGAATCGAAATACACCGAGTGATCCTCGCCAATGTAAGCATAACCGTCGGCTAAAAGTTTGGAAATCATGTGGATCATCAACTGAATTGATTCACTTGCACGAGGATATTTTCTGGCAACCTTGAGGTTAAGTCGTGATAGATCTTTATGGAAATTCTCTTCATACTTTCGGGCGATTTCAAAGGGATCCCTTTGTTCAGCGGCGGCTTGAGACAGGATTTTGTCGCGATCGACTACATCTTCAGACATATGACCAACATCGGTAATATTTTGTATTAGATCAACCTCGCCTCCAGTAATCTCAATAGTTCGACGAATGAGATCTGAGAGTACGAAGGTTCGAAGGTTGCCTACATGTGCATCGCGATAAACCGTCGGCCCGCAGCAGTACATGCTCGTTCGCCCGTTGATGGAAGAGACTGGCTTTACGGTTCGAGTCAGCGTGTCATAGATGGAGAGTGTCATGTCTTGGCAATGACTTCTCGCCATATAAAAATATCTTCATGAGCGAACTCAATAAGCCTGCCATGTCTATTACGCAGAGAGTGCGTACTCTCTAATATTCCGACTATGTCACGGAATCCGCCATCTGGATCATGCAGGCGTATCGTAAGGCGTTTGCCTATTAGGGGCTCAAATCGCCTTTGGAGCTCACTTGCCATGGCACAACGATAAACCTTTACTTCAATATCGCGCGCGGGAAGGTCTATGCGATTAGAATCATCCCAGTCCGATTTATTAGTACCTGGAGGAAAACGTGACCTACATAATCGCAGAGCCATGCGTCGATGTGAAAGATAAATCCTGCATCGAAGAGTGCCCGGTGGACTGTATTTACGAGGGCTCGCGAATGCTCTATATCCAACCCGACGAGTGCGTCGACTGCGGTGCCTGTGAACCTGTCTGTCCCGTTGAAGCGATTTACTATGAAGATGATGTACCACCACAGTGGAAAGACTCACTCAAGATTAATACTGAGTTCTTTGTCGAAATAGGTTCTCCAGGCGGTGCAGCAAAGATGGGTCCAACTAATACCGATCACGCACAAATAGCCGCACTTCCCCCAAAGAGCGAGTAACTCTCTTTGCGCGAGCAGCTCCCAGATTTTCCATGGGATGCATTAGCACCTTTTGGAGATATTGCGCGCAGCCATGTTGACGGAATTATCGATCTTTCTGTAGGCACTCCAGTTGACCCAACTCCAGAGTTCATTCAAAAAGCCTTTCGGGAGGCATCTAACTCCCCGAGTTATCCAGTAACTGCCGGAACTCCAGAGCTTCGCGCGGCCATAAGAAAATGGGCATCAGATCGATTGGGAGCATCAGGTGAATTTGATGTGCTTCCATTAATTGGTTCGAAAGAGTTAGTGGCATGGCTTCCAACCATTCTTGAATCAAAAGAGGTATTGATTCCTCAAATTGCATATCCGACTTATCACGTAGGAGCATTGATCGCGCAGGCACGGTCGATCCCAGTCGATATTGATGCCGCAATATGGCCTACCGCGGATTTAGCATGGATAAATTCGCCATCTAATCCAACAGGCAGAGTTCACAGCACTGATGAAATTCAAGCCGCGATTAACTGGTCAAGGCGCAACAGTGCAACTCTGGTTTCAGATGAGTGTTATTTAGAGTTTGATGACACTGCTACTTCTTTCTCAGTGCTATCGCAGACTGGTGGAAACAATACAAATATTCTGGCGCTTCATTCACTCTCTAAGCGCTCGTCCATGGCTGGGTACCGTGCCGCTTTTATGGTGGGCGATCCCACGCTTATCGCCCGAATCCGCGAGCTTCGCAAGCACGCCGGAATGATGGTGCCATTGCCTGTACAAGAAGCAATGACCATTGCACTCGCAGATGACTTACATGTATCTGAGCAACGTGCTCGTTATAACGCAAGGCGCAATGCATTACGTCCTGCCCTAGAGGCCGTTGGTTTTCGCATTGAGTTTAGCGACTCTGGTTTATACCTCTGGTGCACGCGCAACGAGGATGCATGGGCAAGTGTCGAATGGTTAGCTCATCGCGGAATATTAGTCACACCTGGCAGTTTTTATGGTGCTGCAGGCGCACAATTCATTCGTTGTGCGATGACGGTTACCGATGCGAAAATTTTCGATGCAGTTTCGCGCTTGAAGGCTTAGAGCGATGACCGTTGGAATTCTCTTGGTTGGAGGCTTTGGTACGCGTCTCATGCCGCTAACTAAGCAGACTCCTAAGCCCATGCTCACGGTCGCTGGTCTACCCGTTACAGAACATCAATTGGCCATGGCCCGTAACGCCGGAATAACCACTGTCGTACTTGCTACTTCCTATTTATCTGAACTTTTCATTCCATACTTTGGTGATGGCGCTAAGTGGGGAATGAAGTTGTTATATGCCGTTGAAAAGCAACCGCTCGGCACGGGCGGGGCAATTGCTAATGCTGCAAAACTTCTAGATAGCAATGAATCGGTAGTAGTTTTTAACGGTGATGTTTTAAGTTCACACAATTTGCATGAACAAATTCGTCAACACGAAGCAAACTCTGCCGATGTTACTTTGCATTTAACCGCCGTTGAAGATGCTCGCGCCTATGGTTGTGTTCCAACGGACTCCGATGGACGGGTAACTGCCTTCTTGGAAAAGATGGATAAGCCAATCACTAATACTATTAATGCCGGCTGCTATGTTTTCAATCCGAAAGTTATTCAATCAATTCCACTGGATACAGTGATCAGTGTTGAGCGTGAAATTTTCCCCGGCCTTATCGCTGCCCATGGCAAAGTATTTGGTTTTATAGATGACTCATACTGGTTAGACATAGGAACCCCTAAAGCTTTATTAAAAGGCTCGCGCGATTTAGTCAGTGGGCTAGCCGATGCCAGCGCATTGAAATTTGCAGATGTTTCTATCCATACTAAACAGGCATTAATAATGAAAACAGCTACTGTCGATAGCAGCGCTATTATTGACAAGGGATCATGCATTGGGGCCGGGGCGATAATCGGGGCTGGAGCCCATGTCTCTGCATCAATCATCGACAGCGGAGCCATAGTCGGTCAGGGTGTTGTGATTAATGATTCATTCGTTGCAACAGGGGCAATGGTGAGTGAAAATTCACATATAAATGCCGCATTCGTCACAAAGGATGAGATTCTCGCTATTCCTGCCTAGTTTTTCTCAAAATAGCCTGGTGTAGGCGCTCATTTCACTTGACATATTCGACTTACACGCGTGTAATTCACTCTTAAGTATGTCTTTTCCAAGAGGGATTAGACACAAAGCTATTAAGGAGAATCGGTATGCCGATCCGACCTGAAGCCACCAGCTCCCAATCCCCCACAACTGGTCCAAAAATAACCCTAGCCAGCGGAGAGAACATCGAACTCTCTTGGCAGGAGCGCTCACTCTGTGCTCAAACCGATCCAGAGGCTTTCTTTCCTGAAAAGGGTGGCTCAACGCGCGAGGCAAAGCGCGTATGCCTTTCATGTGATGTTCGCTCTGAGTGCTTGGAGTACGCGCTAGCACATGATGAGCGTTTTGGAATTTGGGGCGGACTATCCGAGCGCGAACGTCGTCGCTTAAAGCGCCGCACTGCGTAAGTTCGCAGCCTTTCAAAGGTTAGAACTATGGCTGCACAAGCCTCGTTAGATCGTCATCGCGTCAGCGCGATTATCGTTACACACGACGGACAAACATGGCTACCTGAAACCGTTGCAGCTCTTACCTCTCAAACTCGAGCTATCGATATTATTATTGCTGTAGATACGGATTCTCAGGACAAATCTCTACAGTTATTAAAATCGGCACGCATTCAAGTTATTAATGCCGAGCGTACGTGTGGTTTTGGTGAAGCTATTTCATTGGGAGTCGATTCGTTAAAACCTCGGCATGGTGATCTAGTTGAGTGGATTTGGTTGATTCACGATGACTGCGCACCGGCACCCACTGCTCTCGAATTTTTATTGGATTCAGTCGAGGAGCGCCCGCAAGTTGCAATGGTGGGCCCAAAATTATTAGGTTGGCATGATCGCACTCACTTACTTGAAGTGGGTATAAGTATCGCCGGCAATGGTGCAAGGTGGACAGGATTAGAGCCACTTGAATATGACCAAGGCCAGCATGATGGAATTCATGATGTTCTTTCGGTTAGCACGGCAGGCGCTCTGATTCGAAGAGATATTTTTGAAGAGATCGGCGGCTTTGATAAAAACTTAGCCCTCTTTCGAGATGATGTGGATTTCGGTTGGCGGACACGAGTTGCTGGGCACACTGTAATTGCAGCGACAAAGGCAGTTGTTTTCCATGCCCAGGCTTCAGCAACTGAGCGACGCACCATCGATGTTGAGGGTGCTCTCTTGCACCGGCCACTCCTTCTCGATCGTCGTAATGCTGCCTATGTACTTCTAGCTAATTCATCATGGTGGATGATTCCATGGCTGGCATTTCAACTTCTGAGCTCGGCCATGGCGCGAGCTATCGGCTATTTATTAGTAAAACTGCCTGGGTATGCAAGTGATGAACTTCTGGCTGTCGCGACTCTTCTCATCAAGCCAGGTCTAATTTTTAAGGCACGCAGAGATCGAAAAGCTCATAGATTTGTTTCATCTCGAGTTGTCGCATCGTATATTCCTCCGCGATGGTCGCAGTTACGGATTTCAACTTCACGACTTCTTGAAGGGCTTCGCTCACGATTGCTTCCGGATATTAGTGGACCATCCCAATCGGTTCTTGACTCCGTCGAAGATGAAGATTTGCTTATGCCGACAAAAGGCTCTCGTTGGTTCAATGTATTTCGCAAACCAGAAGTGTCAGGCTTCTTGTTCTTAGCCGTCATTTCTTTGATCGCATCACGTATGCGCCTCGGTTCATTAATTGGTGGCGCGTTACCTGCTTCTCCGAGTGGTGCTCGTGATTTATGGCGTAGCTATTTTGAATCCTGGCATCAAGTTGGAATGGGTAGCTCGCAAGCCTCACCTCCATGGATTGCAGTTCTCGCAATTTTGGCCACTATTCTCTTTGGAAAAGCGCCACTTCTCCTCACGCTTTTCTTTCTTCTAGCGCCGCTTGCGATGATGTGGTCAATTCTCAGGCTCTTTAGAAAGCTGACTCAAAATTCTTGGATCAGTTTATCGGCAAGCTTTATCTATGCGATTTCACCCGTAGCAATTGCGGCAATCAACTCTGGTCGTTTGGCAACCGTTGTTGTTCTCATTCTCGCACCTCAGATTCCAATCCTTCTGATTAATTGGAAAGAGATTGAACTTCATACCTGGCGCCAAATATTTGCACTTACTTTAATTTTTGGACTTCTGTATGCATTTACTCTAGTAATTTTCGTAATCATGACGGGTCTTGTTATTTTCGCTGTGTTTGGCGACTATCGAGGCTTTGTTGTAAGCGGTGATCGGCCCCTGTTTTTAGCCCGCCTTAATAGGCGTTTAGTGCTCCTTTTGACGCCCTTTCTACTCACCGCCCCTTACTCCTTCGAGGCGTTGATTTCGCCATCGAAGTTTTTAAGTGAGCCTGGAATATCGCTGCCAGGGGGAGGAGCAGACTTGGTGCTCCTAGGTAATCCTGGTGGAGTTGGCTCATTGCCCTGGTGGCTCATTAGTCCGATGTTGCTCATTTTATTAGTTGCATTGTTTTCCTCAACTGTGGCCAAGGGTTTTGCCATATATGGAGCTGGATTCTTATCTGCAGCGGTTCTCTTCTCGTCTCTATCTATCTCTACACATGGAAACTCAGCTCGCGAGAGGGTGTGGGTTGGTACTTTTCTAGTAGGAGCAACTATCGCTTCAAGTGCCGCCGGTGTCGCAATTCTTGATCGAATTCGCGCAGTCTTAGTTTCAAGTAATTTTCATTATCGCCACATTTTGGCAGCTTTACTATTGCTCGTTACGGCCCTGTATTCAATAATGACAATAGGTTGGTCGATTTCTGCTGGTGCGACATCGCCCGTGCAAAGCAGTAGGTCAACGGTAATGCCGGCATTCTTAAGTGCCGAGAAAGATACTAAGACTCTCGTATTACGTGAAGTTGGAAGTATTGGTAGTAAGAGCATTCAGTATTACATTTCGCGGGGCAGGGACATCTCACTCGGGGAACCAGATGTTGCGCCACGCCAAACTCAGCGCTTAGCAGTTGCAGCGCAAGAGCTCATCGATGGCTCTGGAATCTCGAGCAGTAAGACCTTTGCAGATTTTGGAATTAAGTATGTATTTGTAAAATCGCCTTTCGATAGAACTGTTATCCGTACTATCGATGGACTAGGAGGCTTCACGCGCGCTTCGGCCACAACAAATGGTGTTGTTTGGCGCGTTCAAGGTGTCACCGGGAGATTAATTCTTGTTGGAGCCGATGGCGAGCGAACACTTCTTGAGACTGGAGAAGTTGGTGCGCGAACCACAGTCGCACAACCAGGAAGAGTGTTACTAACTGAGAGCTACGATCGCTCATGGCAGATATTTGAAAATGGCTATCGGCTTGAGCGCGTTGAAAGCGAGGAGGGCTTACCGCTATTCATTGCAACTGAATCTGGAGAAATCTCGCTCCTGCACGATGGCACAACTCGCCGTGCATGGCTCTCATTCGAGCTCATTTGCTGGATCTTTGTGATCGTCTTAGCTACACCATCGGGACGCAGAAAACGTGAAATCTCCGAGAAGGAGCTTGCATGAAGCGAACGATGTATGCCCTTCTTGCGCTAGTTCTCTCATTTACGCTGGCAACTCTGTTGACTGCAACGACGAAGAGTTCGGTTTTTTCAGAGAGCTATCCAGCCGTGGTTTGTCCACCAACTTTAAATGGCCTCTCCTCTCAAATATCACTTTCATCGCGCAAAACAGCCTTTCAGCGCCTTAGTAATCGATCCACCAAAACAATTCCTTTCAATGTCCTGAGATATCGTGTATCGAAAGATTCACTTGTCATTTCAGCTACAGGTGTGACGCCGGTGGTTTGGCAGAGTCGTATTGGAAGTTGGGCTGGTGGGGCTATATGTTCTGGACCCACATCATCACAGTGGTTTGTTGGCGGAAGTTCAGATGTTACAAGCCGTGGACGACTGATGGTTATTAACAGCGGATTGAGTGAGGCTATCGTCGATGTGCAGGCATATTCTGAAAATGGAAAACAACCGCTCGTCTCTCTTAACCTAAAGTCCAAAAGTTATACCGTTGTTAATCTTGATTCTTTAGCTACCGGAGATAAATCCTTAACGGTTCACGTTCTCCCGCGCTCCGGGAGAATTAACGCCTTTATGATTGATGAACTAGGAGCAGGCTTAAAGAGCTTAGGCGGAGATTTAGTTAATCCAATTACCTCGCCCTCAACGATGTTAGTTATTCCAGCTATTCCAAATCAAACCCCCAAAAAAGGTCAAAAAGCTAGTGGCTCTCACACTCTTCGAGTTCTGTCCCCGTCGGATATAGACGCTTACATCACCGTTGAACTCTTGTCTGCAGACGGTAGATTTATTCCCGTCGGATTTAACTCACGAAGAATTTCTGCTGGAGTTGTTACAGAGCTGACGTTGTCACCAAAGATTTCAGCCAGCGCCTTTGCTGTTCGCATTAAATCCGATGAGCCAATAGTCGCTGCAGTTTCATCGAAGGTAACGGTTAAGGGACGCAAAGACTTTGTCTGGAGCACCCCAACGCCAGCTCTTGTACCGATGGCAATGGCAGTTACTGGCCTGACGCCTCTCATCGCCTTTGCCTCAGATTCAATCGCGGTAAAGGTTGAGGTTACTTACCTCAATGGAAAGAAAACTTTGGCTACCATCAAAGGCAGCGATATCGCTACATGGCGAGTTCCCAATACTGCACGCTCTATTACAATCATTAAGGCGAGTTCACAGACCTATGCTGGTGCGCTGGTTACATCGGCCAATGGTTATGGATATCTACCGATTTCACCGGGAAGCCTTTTGACACGGGTCGAAATTCCGCGATCAAACATTCGAGTTTTAATTCCTTGATAATCCCAAAGAATGCAGTGACTGCCCACTAATCTTGCAGGTATGAGTTCACAGGCAAAGTTAGGGCGCGGTTGTTCTCGCGTAGGTTGTCGCTCAATAGCGACGATGACCTTGACCTATATCTACGCCGATTCGACGGCCGTGGTTGGGCCACTGGCAACTTTTAGCGAGCCGCATGCCTACGATTTATGCCTCATGCATGGCGAACGATTAAAAGTCCCGCACGGGTGGAGTGTTATGAAGCAAGAGCTATCCGGAGAGGAACAGGGACCATCTGACGATGACCTTATGGCAATTGCCGATGCCGTACGTGAAGTAGCAAAGATGCCTAGCTCGGGCGAAAAAGAAGAGAATCTAGATAGCGATAACTCCCAAACTCAGATCGGCCGTAGAGGTCATCTTCGCGCAGTTCCATCTTAAGAAATACTCATGAATCTCGTCCCTAATATTTTTAAGGCCTACGATATTCGTGGGCTTGTTGATTCTGAGATAACTCCAGATTTTTGCTTTGCAACAGGATTAGCCTTTGCTCGATTCTTACAGCAAGAACGAGAGCCTGCGACCGTAGTTGTTGCTCAAGATATGCGTCCTTCATCACCGGCATTAGCCGATGCATTTTCTTCAGGTGTTACATCTACAGGTCTCGATGTGATTCGTATTGGTCTTGCTTCAACGGATATGTTGTATTTCGCATCTGGCAAGCTCGGACTACCGGGTGCAATGTTTACCGCAAGCCATAACCCAGCTGCTTACAACGGCATCAAGCTTTGTTTTAGCAGTGCGCGCCCGATAGGAAAAGAGTCAGGCCTTCAAGTTATTGAAAATTATGTTCGTCAAGGTTCGCCCCTTGAGATTCGATCTGTGGGTGTTGAAACTAAACGCGACATGCTTGAAGAGTATGTCGATCACCTTCTCAGCCTCGTTAATTTAGCTTCAATTCGCCCATTAACTATCGTGATCGATGCCGGAAATGGGATGGCTGGGCATACTGCCCCTGCAATTTTTGCTCGACTCAACTGCACAGTAATTCCACTATATTTTGAACTCGACGGCAACTTTCCCAATCACGAAGCCAATCCCATTGATCCAGATAATCTTCGTGATCTACAAAAAGCCGTTAAAAAACATAAGGCCGATTTAGGCCTGGCCTTTGATGGCGATGCCGACCGATGTTTTCTCGTTGATGAAAATGGAGTTGCCATAAATCCATCTGATCTGACTTCTCTGATAGCTCACCGTGAGTTGCTCAAGCATCCAGGGGCCACGATTATTTATAACCTAATCTCTTCCAGAGCTGTTTTAGAGGTAATACAAGAAAATGGCGGAACGGGATTACGTAGCCGCGTCGGTCACTCTTACATTAAAGCGATGATGGCCGAAAGCGGAGCCAACTTCGGGGGTGAGCACTCTGGCCATTTCTACTTTAAAGAGTTCTGGCGCGCCGATTCAGGCGCTTTAGCCGCCATGCATGCAATTGCCGCTCTCGGTGAATCGAAGAAAACAATGTCAAAGATTATGGCGCCGTATCAGCGTTATCTTTCAAGCGGTGAGATTAACTCCACCGTTCCAGATGCAGCGGCAGCAATGTCATTTGTTGAAAATACCTTCAGCTCTCGTCCTGGAATTGAGATTGACCATCTCGATGGCCTGAGCGTGAATGCGCCCACATGGTGGTTCAACCTTCGCGCCTCTAATACTGAGCCTGTTTTGCGCCTAAACGTCGAGGCCAAGACGGCCGCTGCGATGAATAAGTTACGTGATGAAGTTCTCGCACTCATTCGCGGCTAGTCAGCGCCCTCATTACTCGCTTTTAAGCTCCGGGCGGTAACCTAAGGCCCTACAGACTCGTCCATAAAGGAGCTTTTCGTGAATTCACCAGTTACTGCAACCCTTCCACGCCATGACATCGCCGATGCCTCTCTTGCATCCCAAGGCCGAAAGCGCATCGAGTGGGCAGAGCGCAATATGCCAGTCCTTGCTCAGATTCGTGAGCGCTTTGAAAAGTCACAGCCCTTTGCCGGCGTTCGAATCGCTGCATGCATGCACGTCACAACTGAGACTGCAAACCTTATGCGAGTTCTAAAAGCTGGAGGAGCCGACATCGCCCTCTGTGCCTCAAATCCATTATCAACTCAGGACGACACTGCAGCGGCCCTAGTTCACGAATATGGAATCTCTGTCTTTGCACGCAATGCAGTTGATCGCGACGGGTACTACACACACATCAATGCTGCTTTAGATATTGCACCTCACCAGGTTTTCGATGATGGCTGTGACCTCGTTAATACTCTTCACACAACACGTAGAGAGTTAATTGCAAATATCGCTGGCGGTTGCGAAGAGACCACAACTGGCGTTATCCGCCTAAACCAGATGGCAAAAGATGGCGCACTTGAATTCCCAATGATCGCCGTTAATGACACAGATACAAAGCACATGTTTGATAATCGCTACGGAACAGGTCAATCAACACTCGATGCCGTTTTCCGCTCAACTAACTTCCTGCTTGCAGGACGCATTTTAGTTGTTGCCGGATTTGGTTATTGCGGTAAGGGTGTTGCAGAGCGTGCCAAGGGTATGGGCGCCGATGTTGTCGTTACCGAAATCGACCCAACTAAGGCACTTGATGCAATGATGCAGGGATTCCGCGTCATGCCAATGATTGATGCTGCAAAGGTTGGAGATGTATTTATTACTGTTACGGGTAACCGCGATGTACTTCGCGAAGAGCATTTCCAAGTAATGAAGGATGGGGCCATCATGGCCAACTCCGGACACTTTGATATTGAAATCGATGTCGCATGGCTCGAGCAAAACTCAAAGGCTAAGAATGCGAAGATGCGCCACCAGACTGATGAATATGTATTGGCAGATGGACGTCGCCTACTACTACTTGCCGAGGGCCGTTTAGTGAACTTAGGCGCAGCCGAGGGTCACCCAGCATCGGTTATGGATATGTCATTCTCAGATCAAGCCTTGACGGCTGAATACTTAGTCAAGGAGGCCAAGAACTTAAAGCCTGGCGTTCATGACGTTCCAACATATATCGATAAGGAAGTTGCAAGCTTGAAGCTCGTTAGCATGGGCGGACGTATCGATGTACTAACTCCAGCCCAAGACATGTACCTGAACTCTTGGGAGCACGGTAGCTAATGACTTTGGTTATGGTCGTCGATGACGACCAAGACCTGTCAGAGATGCTCGGAATCGTATTAACCGGAGCGGGGATTGACGTTGACCTTGTAAGTCGCGGAGATGAAGCTCTCGAAGTTTTTCGAAATAATCCACCGGATTTAGTTCTGCTCGATGTTATGTTGCCGGGCCTCGACGGTGTCGAGGTCTGTAAATTAATTCGTGCTGAATCAATGGTGCCGATTATTATGCTCAGTGCCCGGGGGGACTCGCATGATGTTGTGCGAGGTCTTGAGGCCGGAGCCGATGACTACATGGTCAAACCCTTCAAGCACCCTTCAGAGCTCGTTGCACGAATTCGAACGCGCCTGCGTCGAACAAATACAGATATCTCTGGCCTGTTGACCATTGGAGATTTAGCAATTGATGTCGCCGCTCATCAAGTTCTAAGGGCTGGCAAACAGATTGCACTTACTCGCCTTGAGTTTGATTTATTGGTAGCCCTTGCCAAAGAGCCAGGGCGTGTTTTTTCACGAGATGCCTTACTCAGTGAGGTGTGGGGGTATCGCCACTCAACTGATACGAGATTAGTGAACGTTCACGTGCAGAGGTTGCGTGCCAAAATCGAGCATGATGCAGAGCGACCAGAAATCGTCGTGACCGTGCGCGGCGTTGGATATAAAGCTGGAGTGATGGGCCGTTCATAAAAAATGAACCTGATCTTCTCCAAATTTCGCAGGTCCCTGGCTTTAAAAGTAATCGTCTCAACCGTAGTCCTGTCTCTTGCCGTCATCTTTGCCGCAGGGTCGGCCCTAAATTCGCAATTAGCTACTGGTATAAAAAAAGTGAATCTTCAATCATCGATTATTGAGGCACGTTCCACCATTTTTAATGCGCAGTATCGATTTATCTTGGCGCAAGGTGAGAAAGACGCTGAAGTCAGGAAAATAATTAATGACGTTATCGCCTCGGCAACCTCGCTCTCCACGAATGAGAATGCACGAGAGGTGGTCTTCGTTAAAAGCCCGGGGAACTCTAGAAAACTAGACTATGAAATCTCATCAAATTTAGTGGATCCGACTTCAATTCCAAAGTATTTAAGTAATAAGGTACGAAAAAGTAAGGACATCGCAACCAGCTACGTAACAATCAAATATATCGGCAGTTCCAGCATCCAGGGCTTGGCCATTGGAGAGAAAGTCTTAATTCCTAACGCTGGCCAGTATGAGATGTACATGCTTTTTTCACTTGTGAATCAAAATACAACATTAAACCTTATCCAGAACTATTTGCTCCTGACGGGTCTGTTTTTAGTACTCTTAATTGGATTGATTACCTGGTTAGTGGTCAGACAAGTAGTGCGTCCGGTCCGTCAAGCCTCGCGCATCGCAACGCAATTTACTGCCGGTGATTTTTCAGAGCGAATGAATGTGCGCTCTCAGGATGAGATTTCGACATTGAGTAATGCATTTAATGAGATGGCCGAGTCCATTGAAAAACAGATTGCTCGGCTTGAGAACCTATCCCGCGTTCAACAGAGATTTGTATCTGATGTTTCACATGAGCTGCGCACGCCACTTACAACTTTACGCTTAGCCTCAGAGGTTATTAACTCCTCACGCGAAGACTTTGATCCAATTGTCGCTCGTAGTGCCGAATTAATGGTCGCCCAACTCGATCGTTTTGAACGACTCCTTGAGGATCTCCTCGAAATCAGTCGATTCGATGCAGAAGTAGCGGTGCTTGAAGCCACGGAGTTCGATCTCGTCGCACTAGTGCGTCGAAGTGCCGATGATTTATTCCTAGTTGCAAAGGAGCGGTCGACGCAGTTGCGTGTCTACTCAATTACGGATTCAGTAGTTATTAGGGCCGATATTCGCCGCGTTGAGCGGATTTTGCGTAACCTATTTTCAAATGCGATCGATCATGCTGAAGAGAAACCGATTGCAATTACGATCCTTGCTAGTGAATTCGATGTAGCTGTCGGAGTTCGTGACTTTGGAGTGGGCCTTGACGGCTCAACGTTAGTGCAGGTTTTTGATCGGTTTTGGCGTGGTGATCCCTCGCGCTCTCGTACACACGGAGGCACAGGACTCGGACTCTCGATCGCTCTCGAGGATGCACGCTTGCATAATGGCGAACTCGAGGCTTGGGGCAGGCCGGGCAAAGGCGCACATTTCGTTTTAACACTTCCACGAATCTCTATGGCGGCCATTACTGCACGTTTGATAAAACTACAGCCCGATGATTACCACGAATAGTTTCCACAACAGTTTTCTTGTACTTCTAGAGGTTACTAGCCTTGGGTGATGCCTGCGATTGAATCTCTCACTCAACTTCTCTTTCCCACTCGATGCATTGGCTGTAGAGAGATTGGAGTTTTGATTTGCTCTACTTGCCGTCTGGAATGGCATCCGCATCTGTACTCCACACGTATTTCTGCGATGCCTGTTCACTCTGGAGTAATTTATTCAAAGACGGCAAGTAAAATTCTGCTCTCGGCCAAGGAGAATGGTTTGAAAGGGGCCGACGAACTCATAATAAAAGCTATCGATCATGTTTTAAGTCAAGCTAATTTGAGTAATCACGATATTCGACTTGTGCCGATTCCATCATCTCGATCCGCTCGTCGCCGACGTGGTCGCAATTTCATGGTAGATATTGCACAAGGAGTTGGCGAAATGAGTGGCTATCGAATATCTGACTCACTCGAACTTGTTCGAAAAGTTCGCGATCAAAGTGGTTTACATGCCGAAGCTCGCTCTGAGAATCTGCGCGGCGCATTTGCAGTTAAGGCGGGTTCATATCCGCGCGGGGATCTAGTTCTCATCGACGATGTAGTCACCACAGGCTCTACCCTGCGAGAGGCGGTCCGAGCCCTTACCTGTCAGGGTTTTAGCGTCCTTGCCTCGGTTACCGCTTGCGTGGCCCAACCTCTAAGATAAGGGGGTTAAGTCAGCCATTGAGTTCGAGAGGCCAAGTGATGCCAGCGTTTTTTGACAGGATTATGCGTGCCGGAGAAGGACGCCTGCTCCGCGAACTCAGCAAAGTCGTCGCGGTAGTCAATGGACATGAGACACGAATTAGCGCCCTCTCCGATAGCGAGCTTCGCGGTCAGACCGCTCTATTTCAGGGGCGATATGCACAAGGCGAGAGCCTAGATGATCTAATGCCAGAGGCCTTTGCCGTTGTACGTGAAGCGGCAAAACGGACCTTGGGTCAGCGCCACTATGACGTTCAATTGATGGGTGGAGCTGCACTTCATCGAGGGAATATTGCTGAGATGCGCACAGGTGAAGGAAAGACTCTTGTTGCAACGTTGCCTTCATATTTAAATGCGCTGGCAGGACGGGGCGTCCATGTTGTTACAACAAATGATTATTTAGCAGAACGAGATAGCGAATGGATGGGTCGAATTCATCGCTTCTTAGGGTTAAGAGTTGGAGTAATTCTTGCCAATATGACACCTGCGGAGCGACGCGAGGCATATTTGGCCGACATTACTTATGGAACAAATAATGAGTTTGGTTTTGATTATCTTCGCGACAATATGGCCTGGTCACTAGAGGACTGTGTGCAGCGTGATCACTTCTTCGCAGTTGTCGATGAGGTCGACTCAATTTTGATCGATGAGGCGCGTACTCCATTAATCATTAGCGGACCTGCTGATAAGGCAACTAAGTGGTACGTCGAATTTGCAAATCATGTTGGTAAGTTACAGCGCGATGTTCACTATGAAGTTGATGAAAAGAAGAAGACTGTTGGAATCTTAGAAGAAGGCGTAACAAAGGTCGAAGAGTTATTGCAGATCGGTAACCTTTACGAAGCTGCCAATACACCCATGATTGGCTATCTCAACAATGCAGTGCGCGCCAAAGAGTTGTTCAAGCGCGATAAGGATTATGTTGTTATGAATGGCGAGCTTTTAATCGTTGACGAGCACACTGGTCGCATGCTGGCCGGCCGTCGTTATAGCGAGGGTCTACACCAAGCCCTTGAAGCCAAAGAGCGCATTGAGATTAAAGATGAAAATCAGACTCTGGCAACAATTACCTTGCAGAACTATTTCCGCTTGTACTCCAAGTTATCGGGTATGACTGGTACGGCCATGACTGAGGCCTCTGAGTTTTACCAGATTTATAAGCTTGGTGTGGTACCCATTCCAACTAACCGCGAGATGGTTCGCCTCGATCAAGCTGATTTAGTCTATAAATCTGAAGATGGGAAATTTATTGCAGTCACGGCAGATATAGCTGAAAAACATCGTAAGGGTCAACCAGTTTTAGTTGGTACCGTCAGTGTTGAAAAATCCGAGGAGCTCTCAGCCTTTCTTCGTAAATCTGGAGTGCCCCACGAAGTTCTAAATGCCAAGCACCACGAACGCGAAGCGGCGATCATCGCCCGTGCAGGAGTACGTGGCGCGGTTACAGTTGCAACAAATATGGCCGGTCGCGGTACGGACATCATGCTTGGTGGTAACCCTGAGTTCATGGCCGACTTCGAACTTCAACGCCGTGGAATCTCTCCCGTCGACAATGCAGATGCCTACGAAGCTGCCTGGCCTGATGAGATTGCTCGGCAAAAGACGGCAGTTGCGAAAGGACATGAAGAGGTTATCGCTCTCGGAGGTCTTTATGTTCTTGGTACTGAGCGCCACGAATCTCGACGTATCGGTAATCAGTTGCGAGGTCGATCAGGTCGACAGGGCGATCCCGGTGAGTCTCGATTCTATCTCTCACTTCAGGACGAGCTCATGCGACGTTTTAACTCAGGAATGGTCGAGCGCTTTTTAACGGCTGCGGGAATTCCAGAGGATGCACCGATTGAATCTAAGATGGTCAGCAATGCCATCCGTTCTGCACAGACCCAAGTTGAGGCTCAAAACTTTGAGATGCGCAAAAATGTTTTAAAGTATGACGATGTCATGAACCGCCAGCGCCAAGTTATCTATGGTGAACGCAGGATGGTTCTTGAGGGCGAAGATATTAAAGATCAAGTAGCAGAGTTTGTTCGAGAGACTTTGAGCGCATATGTTACTAGCGCAACTTCACAGGGCTATTCCGAGGATTGGGATCTTGAGACTCTCTGGAATGCAATCAAAACTATTTATCCAATCTCATTTAGCGTCGATGAACTCATCGCATCTGCCGGCTCACGTAGCGGCCTTGACGCCGAGTTCCTTACTGCACGCATTATTGAGGACTGCGAAAAGGCCTATGCCTCCCGCGAAGAGAGCTTAGGCGCAGAAGTTATGCGAGAGCTTGAGCGTAAAGTCTTACTTTCAGTCTTAGATCGTAAATGGCGCGAACATTTGTACGAGATGGACTACTTACAAGAGGGAATCGGACTTCGCGCAATGGCTCAGCGCGATCCTCTCGTTGAGTATCAGCGCGAGGGCTATGAGCTCTTCTCAGCGATGATGGATGCTATTAAAGAAGAGATTGCAGGCTTCTTGTTTAATATTGAAATTACAGTTGAGCCATCAAGCCATGAAGTTTCAGGCGTCGGCCTTGATGCTAAGCCGCTTCCGAGAACTGGCCTGCAGTACACAGCCGCCGATGAATCTGGCGTAAAAACAACTGGCGAGGTTTCACGTAATGCTCCATGTCCCTGTGGTTCAGGTAAAAAATACAAGCGTTGCCACGGTGCCGCTTAAATAAGTGTCAACGCAGTACAAAGCCAGCGATTATCGATACCTTCGAATCTAAATACAAGGGCGCGCAAGCGCTCACCAAATCTAACCGTGACCGTTGTCTCACAGATTCCATCAAGTGGTTCGCTTATGTGAAGTTTTCTTATCTTGCCAACCTCTTTCTCGGTACCAGACTTCTTAACAAATTCACTATAGATTCGATGGTGGAACGCTTTGGTCAGCTGGGCTGGTTGTCGGCGCCCGGCAAATACTTCTAAAACATTTCGAGCAAAGCTTGCACACCACTCGTCAAGGGCGGGAAGATCGTGGGCCGAGGTTGGTTCAGGTGCAAAGTCGGGATCAAACTCATCATCGAAAGTGCTCGGTACAAGGTATAGCCGGCTTTTCTTGAGCAACTGCGGTGATGGTTGGGGGCGAAAGATTTCAAGAACTGGGTGTAGCCAATCTTCATTCTCATCACTTGAAACAGTGGCTAGGGTAATTCGCTTGAATATTGGTGCGTTGTCGAAGATCGGATTAGTTGTCATGAAAGAAGGCTCTAGGCTTATGCTTTGGATTGCTTCAACCTTATTGTCGAGAGTTACTCATCCAAATTGATGATTGTGGATAAAGCTCAATAGATCTTGCCCCAGTGGCCTTGAGTTCGCGCTATGACATATAAAAAAGATAGATCGCGTTCCAGAACCCCGTTGGCCATTACCTTAATTGTTGCCTCTTTTCTCTCCGCATTCTTTCTCGCAACATTTTCGCACCGAGGTAGCGATTTTTGGATCGCCTCTGTTGATATGACCCCCGGGCATCAAATTGTTACTGGCGATATCGAACTACAACACTTCGATCTTGACTCCAGCGCTTCTCTCTACATGGGAAAGGCCGATGACCCTCTCGGATTGATTGTGATGAGCACGATGACTCCCGGAGAGATTGTAAATATTCAAAGCGTGAGCTCAGACAGCACACTCCTTGCATCCAGCGCTGTACCGATAAGCATCCGTGCCGTTGATTTAGCGGCTGGAATTCTCGCCGGAGAAGCTATTGATATCTACTGGGTGATTGATAGCCAAAGTGGAGAGATGCCAGTTGATCCGATATTGATCTTAGGGGGAGTAAGACTCCTTAGCTTTGATCAAAAGAGTAAGAACTTCGGAACCGATGCCGCCCTCACCGTCGCCGTCGAGGAGACACAAGTTTTACGATTATTAAGTGCAACAACACATGGCCGCTTAGTGGTGGTTAGTTCACATGTCTGATCAGGAGCTACCGACCGTCATTACAGCAATTGCTAACGCGCAAACTGAGGGATTCATTGCAGGCACACTCTTTGCCCAAGGCTGGAGTGTTATTTTTCGTGCAATTGACATCGACTCACTTGAAAGCTATTTAAAGAGTAGTCCTGAAACATCCCTTGAGGCCATCATAATTTTTTCGCCAGATCTATCCGGTATAACTCGTTCGCGGTTAGATGCCTTAGCGCCAAAAGTTAAGCAGCTAATCGGCTTTTCTGATTCGCCAGATAAAGAGCGTGCATTGGGCGAACTTCATCTCATACCAACAAATGCCACCGATCTTATTAGTCTGGTCCGCGGCTTTGTTCGCGCGCCAATGCTGCGCCAGAGTACGCAGCTTTCTCCAAAGAGCCGACGCGCACATGTCCTCGCTATAGGTTCGGCGGGAAGTAACACCGGTTGTACAACAGTTGCAATCAATATCGCGATGGAGCTTAGCGTCTTAGGAAAAGCCACACTTCTTATTGATGCAAATTTTCGCGCACCATCTGTTGCCGCTTTGCTTTCCGTGCGAAATGTAAATAGCGAGGAAGGATGGCGCACTATTGCACCCTCACTATCGATTGCTGAAATCTCACAAGAACAGGCGATGTCGGTAGATGCTTGGATGGATCTGGCAACACAGTCATTTGATCAGATTATTATTGATTTGGGCTCTATATCTGGGCTTTCAAACCGACTTACTGATCGGCGCTGGACTTCTACGATGACTACCTGGTCATGCGACCAGGCCAATGAACTCATGGTTGTTGCACGTCCAGATGTGCTTGGCCTTCATCGATTGGAACAAGTAGGTTCTTTGATAGAAAAAACCTCTATACGAAGTGCTTTGAGCTTTACTCTCAATATGCGCTCTCAGGGGCGTAAGGGCGGCGATGAAGAGGCAAAGTTTCTTGCCCTCACGACTTCGCTTCGGCCTTTGAGTGTTCGAGTAATCGTTCGTGATGGGCGCGCCTGCGCTGCGGCAGAGGCCGAGAAATCATCATTAATAGAGATTAATGAGCGCTCTGGCCTGCGCAAATCGATTGCGAAGATAGCCAGTGAGATGGTCAGTTAATTTCTAATACCATTGGCACATGCGTGCATACCTGCCTATAAGTCAGAGTGATCTTGCGAAATTTCTTGCAGATCAGAGTTATAGCCCAGCTCAGGCATTTGCTCCAACGAGTGGCTTTGTCAATGAAAACCTAGATTGTGATGAAGAAGAGCTTGAGTACCTGTTATCGATTTTGGCGGGAGAGTCAGCGTTAGATCTTCGAGTATCGCAAAACTCTCCCGGGATCGTCTTGGCCATAGAGGTTGCAGAGGGTCAATGGAGTGAGAGCGCAGAGGATTCGATTCAATTATCTGCCCCAATTACGTGGAGCCAAGTTCAATGCGCACTTTTGGCACATGAAGATGATGATGAGCTGGTTTGGTTTGCAACACAGGAGATCGCTCAAGAGTTAGATAGCTGGAAATAGCCATGCCTCAGTTTGAGACTCTAATCCATGGGCGAAGCTCTGTAACTATCGATCAAGCTCACCGCCTGCGCGAGTTAGTTGCCGATTGGCAGCTGCTTTCAGATTTGTCTTTTGCCGATCTCATTCTTTGGGTTCCGATAAGAAAAGATGTGAAGTTGTGGCCGACGGGTCATGTTGCAGTTGCACACATCAGGCCTACAACTGCGGCAACTGTTTTCATCGATGACGTAATAGGCGATGAAGTTACGTGGGGGAGTCGAAGCCGAATCGATGAAGCACTTTCAAGTGGCGAAATCATTCGAGACTCTGAGCCTGAAAAAATCGGCGACATAATGATAAAAGAGGAGACTATTCCAGTCGTCTTTGATGGCCAGGTAATCGCCGTCATCTCTCGTCACAGGAACTCTGAATTAATGCGATCCCCAGGGGCGCTCGAGCTCAACTACCGCCAGATTGCACACTCGCTGTATCGCATGGTTGCAGAGGGCTCATTTCCATATAAAAATGCGGGCTCTCTTTTTGAGCCAGTTCCGCGGGTGGGAGATGGGCTAATTCGTCTTGATATAAACGGTGTTATCTCATTTGCCAGTCCGAATGCGCGATCAGCCTTTAGCCGCATGGGTTGGAAAAGCGAGATTGAAAATAGCAAGTTAGGTGATGTCGCTGAAGCCGTTGTTCAAAACTCGCGCGATGCCCACGAAGAGGGTATCGGTACGCGCTTAAATGGGAAAACCCTTCGTAGAGTAGAGATTGATAATCAAGGCGCAACGATAGATTTGCTTGTACTGCCCTTACTTGCTGGCGATGATCGAATTGGCGCAATCGTCTTACTTCAAAACGTAACAGAGCTACGGCGCCGTGATCGCGAACTCGTTACGAAAGATGTAACGATTCGAGAGATTCACCATCGCGTTAAGAATAATTTGCAAACAGTATCCGCGCTCCTTCGCTTACAAGCACGACGAATTGAAGATCCAGGTGCGGCATCAGCACTTAATGAGGCGGTACGAAGAATCGCCTCAATTGCATTAGTGCATGAGACTCTATCTAGCAGCAGTGAAAGTGATGTTGCCTTTGATGCCGTTCTCACTAGTTTGATCTCTCATGCCTTAGAGCTCAGCCCACGAATGGGCGAACTTACTATTGTGCGTGATGGCGAATTGGGCTCTCTTGAGTCGCGTCTTGCTACGCCGCTCTCATTAGTTGTGACAGAGTTAATGCACAACGCACTCGAGCATGGTTTAGCGCGAGAGGGATCAACTCTTTCAATTAAGCTAGCGCGCTACAGTAATGAGTGCGTGATAACTATCATCGATGATGGAGTTGGTTTACCTGAGGATTTTAATTTAGCTACCTCAGCTAATTTAGGTTTACAGATTGTGCGAACACTGACTGAGAATGAGTTAAAAGGTGTATTGAAATTAACCTCAACGAATATAGGAACAACCGCTTCGCTTCGCTTTCCACTGTAATAATTAGAAAATACGGTTAGAAAGAGCTCTGTTGCTCCTGTAGACGAGCTCTGTTACGGGCGGCACGACGCTTAAGAGCACGACGCTCATCTTCAGAGAGTCCACCCCAAACACCAGCATCTTGACCGCTCTCAAGGGCCCATGCCAAGCATGGCTCTTTTACGATGCAGCGATTACAGACTTTTTTTGCCTCTTCGATTTGGCTGATTGCAGGGCCAGTGTTTCCAACTGGGAAAAATAGCTCCGGATCTTCATCGCGGCAAGCCGGTCTATGTCGCCAATCCATGTGCGTGCCTCCTCTAGCCCCGTTTCGGCGAGGCCTAATCACTTCTAACTTCGTATTGATACGCAAACTTGTGGCTGCGCAAGGCGCTAATTCTCTCGCCTTCTGTAGGTATTAACAAGGTTGTATGAGAAAAGATTTCCTCTTTTAAGAGTGATTTATCTCGCGCGTGCCCCCGACAGGAATCGAACCTGCGCACCCGCCTCCGGAGGGCGGTGCTCTATCCCCTGAGCTACGGGGGCTCATGGGTAATCGTGAGCAAGGTTATCAGCGGGTGCGCAATAGCTGCGAAACTGTAAGAATTAGCGCTATGAGTTCAATCGCTTACTTTGCAACTGGTTGTTTTTGGGGTGCCGAGCGCCGCTTTTGGCAGATGCCAGGAGTAATTGAGACATCAGTGGGATACATGGGGGGAACCCAGCAGAACCCAACATATGAAGATGT
>WLHG01000029.1 GCA_009702845.1 Actinomycetota bacterium | reverse complement strand
TTAACTTCGGCGTAGGTTGATATTTCAAGTGTTGTTCCATCACAGTTAAAATCAGTTAAAACAATCCCCTGAAGCTCCTGTCGCTTCATCGATCCATCATCGTTACTCCAGTTGTGAAGTTCGAGCATGACATCAATAACTGCTCGGTTACAGTCAATTGGAATTGGCGTGTGATCTCGATGAGTAATCAGAGCAATCGGTGCCGTAAACATTGTGCCCTTTCCTGTGTAGTACGAGGCCTTATCTAAGGTATGTACTCCACGCTGGGCAGCGGCCTCCGTCGCCTGCGCAAGAGAACGTTTGGCCACGAGCACTGTTGCCACATCACTCATCACCATAAGGGAAGCAACGGTAATGAAAAACAGACCGATAATGACAACACTGAGTGAACCTGTCTCCTCAGCTAATTCTTTCTTGAGGAATAAAGCCTTTCGAATAGCTAAAACCTTTATAGAACGTGTAAAACCTGAAACCTTTATAGAACGTTTACGTCGAAGCAGAGGCTCGATTCCGTTCTCTACATCCATGGGCTTACATGCTCCTGAGCCGATGCCTCAATAGTGCGATGTGACTGCTCATCGATGAATGAAACAGTTAATCGAATTCGGCCATCAGATGAGAGGCAGGGATTATTTGAGCACTCATATTTTGCAGAGAGTGTTTGAATCTCTCGGGCTGTAAGACCAAGATGCTGGGCAATAACTGAAACCGCCTGCGCAGATACTTCCCGACCGGAGTGATCGCTATCGCTTGCAACATATGCGCGTAGGCCTTCGCGAGCTAAGACCCTAACAATCTCCTCGTTGCCGCTAACGGATGCAAAATTATTCAGATATATAAAAATAGGAATAAAAAGTGGAATCGCTAGGGCCACAAACTCAACGATCGCACTGCCCGTATCCTCCTTAACCCATCTGCGCATAACGCGATTGATCAATTGATTGGCTCCATAATCGCTGCGCCCTTTACATCCGTCGAGGGCGAGCCGCCCATGAGCGCGATTAATCCAGGAATTAGCTGGGGCACCGTTGTTCTGCGATGAGTGATTAAAACTCGGATATGGGCAAATCGATCTGGAGAGTCAAGCTCAATCACCTCATCCTGCGAAAAGATCTCTCCACTTATCGCCCGACGTGAGGCATCGCCCTGCGCAATGGCAGCATCACCATTGCGCAGGTTTGTTGCCGCTATGAGTTCGATTCCAATCATAAAAAGAACTAGGAGAGGGATCAATACCATCGCACTTTCAACGTTTCCATCATCCCGCTTTAGCCTCGAGATACTGTGCTTCATGCCCCGTTCCTTACACGTGTGCAGCGTTGCAGATTTATTACGGTGCAGGAAACTTATGGCAGTTAATGGAGAGCGCATCGCTATCGCCTTAGCGAATTCCATTCATGGCATCAAGAGAGTTCTTTAAAATCGAAGTTAGGCGGGGTGCAGCAATTGTCCAAATAGCCGTAACCAAACCCGTTGTCATCAATACAACGAGTACCCATCCTGGAACATCTCCGCGTTCATCGCGCAGACGTGCATAGAAATTTTTGTGAGTTCGAGTTAAACCATCGCGAAGTGAAATCTCTGCCTTTACAAGCTTTGTTAATAGTGCCTTCATTGCTCCTCCAATAGTGTGGGTGTGATGCGTGCGCCAGTCTTCTATTTGCATCTGAGTGCGCCGTCGAAATCAGAGGCCCTTGTGTATATCGACAGTGGGGCTCTGCCCCGCGCTCTGCATAAAATTTAATCTCTCCTCTTTCTGTTCAGTCGTCCCATTGTCCGAGTTACTCCACGTGCACCGACATTGTGGATGGCGCGAAAAGTGAGTCAGGTTTGGTATGAATGGTTCGAGATAGTTCAATTGAATCTGTGCCCCCTTGAGCAGGCACTCGCCCGTATCGATGAAGCGCAGCGCTGCATGTGCGGCGATTGCAGCCAACTGATGAGCGATTGCAATAGGAAGCTCTTCACTCGTCCCATGGGATGCCGTTAGCTGACTATGAAATCTTCCGAACCTATCTTCGGCTGCGAGTGAGAGACACTGCAGACAGGGAGTAATGCCGGGCTGAACCAATGGACCACAGAGTGCAACGCCACCGGCGATTTTTCCGACGACTAGATGGTCAAGACCATCGCGCGTAAAGTGCTCAATCAGTTCGGGATCATAACTACCGACAACTATTCGCAGCATGCGCTCAGGAAGCGACTCTGGAGTGGGTTTATTGATGGATCCGACGTTGGATGCAACGGGAAAAAGCGACCATTCACGCGAGAGCTCTTCTAAGCGCCCCCGAAAGTTCAATCCAATATCACTGATGCGTAATGCCCCTGTACCTAAATCGCTATCGCTAATAGTTGGATGCTGCTGTGTTGATGTCAGCGCCAGACGAGTATTGGTAACTCCGCTTGCCAAGAGGATCGAGCAGAGAAGTGTTGCCGTACGAGAGCTTCCAAATATTTCAACTCCATAGTTTTGGCGCGTTGACAGCATCTCAACACCGCCATCTTTAACTCCACTTAACCATGTCGCTTGGCTAAGTTCAGGTGCGAGTCTTTTCTGCAGCTGACTAAATGCGGCATCAAGAGTTTGATCTTTGGTATGTGCCGCACGCGATGCAATCGTTGATTGGAAACGGTTATGGAGCGTAATTTTATTTCGAACGGTGTCGATAAAGTTTGCATCTATGAGTTGAGTCAGTACTTGATCTATTACCTCAATTGGGGCCGATAAAATCTGAGAGATCTCTTGTGGTGTTTGGGAACCATTCAGCTGTGCAATTATTGAGCGAGCGCCGCCATGGAAAATCTCGATTGCGTGAGTAGCAGTAGCGATATGAATTGATGTCTCTTCGCTAACTGTTACTCGACTGATGTAGACGCCATTTTTGAGTCGGGGATAGGATCCCTGAAAGGCTGATTGGGTGGTTGATTGGGTGGCCGTGCTTTCGATTTCTTCACAGTGTGTAGTCATAGGGCTAAGAGTGCGCGCATTGAATTTGCAGTGAATCTATGAGACACGAAACTGTGGGATATACCCCGATTCGATTACTTAGAGTTACATGGTGGTAGCCATCTATAGAAATGTACCTAGTGGTAGTCATCGGCAGGAAATTCGATAACCAAGGAGTTAGGTAATCAGGTATTGCAGCAAGAGAAAAGCCCCAACCCAGAGTTCTTAGACTCTAGGGGTCAAGGCCTTTCACTACTGCTAGACGCTCGCGGCTAAGAAAATAACGTTCGAGGCGAGCGAAATTTAATTACTAGGCTTTTTTAAGGAAAGTGCTGATCTTGGTGCCGCAGACTGGGCAGACACCTTTAGCTGTTCGGCGACCGGAGTCGCTGACGCTAATGGTTCCTTCGAAGTCATGCTTTTCTTTGCACTTCACACAGTAAGCAGTTCCTTTGTATGTCTCCGCCATTCTCTTCCTCCACTCCACGCTTGCGATCCCGCTGGGGATGCTCCCCGTATGGGGCAGGCGTTGTTAAGCATGACGATACCCCCGCACATGGTGATTTGGGCTAATCCACGCTTATTTATTGAGGAGTTTTTTCAGCTCTTCAGGCAGTGCGAGCGCTGTTTCAGCGGCCTCATAGCCATCCAAATAGGCGCTGGCAACATCCAAGTGTGGGAATCTAGCCAGCATCGCTCTAAAACCCTCGCCATGGTCGCTAATCTCTAAATGGATAGCCTCGTGGAAGAGGACGAAATCCAGAGCGTGTTGAGGCGCCCCTTTGAGGCGATCGGAGACTCGGATAGTGCGATCCACGCTCGTGCAGGAGCCCCAGCGCTCGCGCATCGCCCTCCAGCTGACATCTGCGGGGCGGATAGTGATCTCGGGGGCAAGTTCGCGCAGAAGCTCATCGATTCTGGTGGCAAGTTCGCTCTGACTCATTGTGGCCGCCGCCTCCTGGGCGCGAATCTTGGCAACCATCTCTGGAACCATCGCCCGTTCATCGGCCTTACTCATTCTGGCTGGGATTGAAACGACTATCCGCCCACCGGCCCTGTAGGCCGAGATGTTTTTCCTACGGCGCGTTGAGCGGATAACAACGATCTCACCCTCATTGATCCCGGGCAGAGTGGCATCCCTGTCCAAATCCCCACCCCTATCTGGGGTGAGTTCATTGGAGAAAGTATTGATGTCCATTGATGCACGATATATCCGAGGCAGTAAATCTCCTCAAAGCTCAACCATGTGTTGAGGGATTTAAATTATGTGACCTAAATCGAGCAGTAAAAAAAATCCACTACACGATAAAAAACTCATTTGTCAATGCGCTGCTCAGTTGATTCTGCGGCCGTTTCCATTTACGTTACAACTACGAACTCCTCGGATAACCGTTCTATATCAGCAAGGGGAAGGCTGATACAGAATGAGCGCCCGGGGAGTTCGCTTTTCATTGTCGGAAGGGTTAGCCCACTTCACATCCACACTAAAAGCCATTGGGTAACTTTTCTTAAAATGGGTTGGGGATGGAAATTAAAGTGATGATAAATCGTCGGGTATTTCAATACTAGATAGATAGCTTTCGGGAGTTAAGAGATCCTCTGCCGTTGGCAATATCCCACTCCAAATCTGATCACGAGATTGAAGATCACGAAGTTCACCGACCGCTCTCCAAAAAGCCGCCGCCTCACGTGCAAGGCGGGGAGAGACTTGGAGTCCAAAGAGATTTGAAAAGAGCTGCTGAGTTGGTGCAGATGTTGCACGGCGACGGCGCAACGTCTCTTCAAGGGCAGAGATATTTGGCAAACGATTACCCGCGGCAAGAGTTACAACGCATTCACTCCATCCATCAACAAGTGCAAGAACTGTTTCAAGTTTGACTAATGCAGCGCGTTGGGCTGGAGTCTCTTCAGGTGTGAAGACTCCTTCGTTAAGTGCCATTGAAAAACTCTCGGGGTTTGTTGGATCAAACTCGCCAGAGTTTGAAGCCGATGCTTCAAATAACTCTTGTGCTTGACGTTGAATTGCATCAATATCGATATGAATTCCGCGCGCATAATCTGAAACAGCACTTCGAATATATGAAACTAACCACGGATTATGTGAGAATAATCTGGCGCCTGCACTCTCACGAAGTGCATGAAAGATTCTTACTTCATCAATTGGAATATCTAAATCATGCGCCCACTCTTCAATATTTTGAGGAACGAGTGCGGGATAGACAGGATCAACAAGCGGCAGACCGACGTCGTGGATGCCTGTGACGGTGCCAGCTAAGCCACCAATAGACTGCCCGAGTTGAGTTGCCATTAGTGAGCCTATAAATGAGCGAAGAAGTGTGGCAATCATTCCCACCGGGAGCTGCATTGAATCTTCGGCTGAACCCTCTTCACCTTCACCTGCGGAGTCTTTGAGAAGTTCGGCAATTGCACTTGTTAATCCAATTGCAAGTGGCTCAACCGTGCTCTGCCATCCGGCTAAAGTTGAATCGACCCAATCTGTTCGAGCGAGTGTGGTGTTAGCGGCAACCGTCGATTGCGGGAAAAACGTCGCTTCATTTAGCCACAGCTCAGCAATCGAAAATGCCTCCGTTACTTTCGATACATCATTAGCGCCGATTGGCGCCGAACCTTTCGCTGTCACGAATTTTTTTGCATTATCGCGAACAACATTCTTTGGTAGCGCCTCTGAAGTTGGCGCAAAACCCGGCCCACTCATTCCAAGCTTTGAAAACTGTTCTTGAATCTGTTGCTGCATCTGTTGCATCATGGCAGCAAAATCCACCGAACCGTCGCCGTTATTTTTCTCGGCATCATCGGAGCTATCGGGCGAAAAACCAAATGGCGTCATGTGTTAATCCTCTCAGCCATGTAACCAGATATCCATTGGATTTCTTCCCGCCGAATCCATTAAATTCCTGTGAGGGAAATTCCAGTGGATGGAATCACTGTGAACTCACATGTTCAGGAGGTGAAGTTCACGGCAGCAAGGACGACGCAGTCACGGTAGGCTCGGCATATGTCGAGCGCAGCTACAGCCTTAATCTGGTGGATCGTTCCCGCTGTGGGCTTAATCGGAGGGCTCGGATACGTTCTCTGGATCTCAAAGTTTCAAGAGAAGTTTCAACAGGAGACACAGCGCTCGGTCGGTCAATTTCAGCGCTTTCAAGATTCGCTCCGCACATCACAGGCTCGCGATATAGATAGCTCTAATCGCCCATCAACTGGGACCAGCTCAGCCGCACATGATGCCGATTCAGTGGCATCAAAGCCTGATCCAGAGTTTTCTTAAGAGTTCACTCTCATACCGTGCGCTTCTCACCGCTTCCCCGTTTTGTTATCGCACTCCTGAGTGTTTTCTTCACTTTATCCTTAGTTGCACCGCTTCCCTTTGCAATTGTGATGCCAGGAAGTGCTCAAAATATATTTAAGACAATCCTCTCCGTTGAAAATCAAAAATCCTATCCAGCTACAGGGCGTCTAGATTTAATGTCGGTCCGAGTGACCAATCCCAACAATTGGATTATCGGACCTGAGATTCTCTATTCATGGCTTCGAAGTGATGAGGTCGTCTATCCCCGCGCCGCTATTTATCCACCCGGAGCGACAAATGAATCTGAGGAAAAAGCCGCCGAAGTTGATATGACAAGTTCACAAAGCAGGGCGATCGGAGCGGCCTTTTCATTTCTAAAGGCAAACCCAGATTTTGGCGTCACTGAGAATAAACTCATCGAAAAAAATATTGCCTTCGATGTGAAACAAACGGGTGGCCCAAGCGGTGGAATGATCTTTGCGATAGGAGTCATCGAGCTTCTGACGCCTGAGGATATTTTAAAGAGCCGCCATATTGGCGGCACTGGCACGATCACCATCGATGGAACAGTGGGAGCAATCGGTGGGATAAACGAGAAGATAATTGCAGCACATAAAGCTGGAGCAGAGATATTTTTAGCCCCTATTGGAAATCAAAGTGAGATTACTAGGCCGCCCAAAGGGTTAAAGGTGGTAATCGTGGCAACGCTTTCCGATGCCATTGCGGCACTTGACGTAGAGGGTTAAGGCAGGTTTTTCACGTCCCCCTCACGTTTCTACCAACACAGGTGAGTGCGGCGAGTTTGTGGAGCTGCTCACAAACTCGAGAAGTGGGCCTGCTTGCGGTGCGCTAGCGTTATCCCATGACTAATGCAGCCCCCCAGTTCAACTTCAATCGCCGTCGCAGTCCCCTGACAATAACAATCGCAATTCTGGTCGCTATTGGCATTGCCCTTGTCTCAATGAGCGGTTTCTACGCCGATTGGCTCTGGTTTAAATCCGTAAACTTCACTTCGGTCTGGTCAACGGTTTTAATCACGAAAGTTGTGCTCTTCGTTGTAGCTGGCTTAATCACAGCATCGATGATTCTTCTTAATATCATCGTCGCTTATAAGCGTCGTCCGCTTTACGTTCCAATGAGTATTGAGGCCGATAATCTTGAACGTTACCGTGCTCAAATCGAGCCAATTAAGCGATGGGTCGTTCTTGGATTGAGCGTTGTGCTCTTCTATTTCGCAGGAACATCGGGCTCAATGTTATGGTCAACGTGGCTGCTATTTAAGAACTCCACTACTTTCGGAGTCAAAGATCCACAGTTCAATATGGATATATCTTTCTTCGCATTCCGTCTGCCCTTTTGGCAGACTCTTATTGCATGGGGAATCTCAACTCTAGTTCTTTCGATTATCGCATCTGCAGTTGTTCATTACCTATATGGCGGAATTCGCTTACAGGTTCGTGAAGATAGAACTACAGTTGCAGCGCGCGTACAACTCTCCGTCCTCCTTGGTGGAGTTGTTCTATTAAAGGCCGTTGCATACTGGTTTGATCGCTATGCCCTTGCATTAAAAGAGAGCAAGTTAATAACTGGACTTACATACACCGATGTAAATGCCGTTCTGCCCGCCAAGGCAATATTGGCCGCGATTGCAGTTGTCTGCGCGCTTCTATTTTTTGCAAATATCGTTCGCCGCTCATGGGTTCTTCCCGCCGCGGGCACGGCACTTCTTGTTATCTCATCGGTTTTGATTGCAGGAATCTACCCCGGTGCAATCCAACAGTTCCAAGTCAAGCCAAGTGAGTCTTCCAAAGAGGCACCATTTATTCAGCGCAATATCGATGCAACACGCACCGCTTACGGTCTAGATGATGTTCAGGTGAGCGACTATCAGGCCACGTTGACTACATCTGCAGGCCAACTATCTAAAGATGCTGCAACGATTGCAAATATTCGATTAATGGATCCGAACGTACTTCCAGCTACTTTCCGCCAACTCCAGCAGATTAAGCCTTATTACACATTCCCAGACTCACTCGATGTAGATCGCTATATGGTCGATGGCGTTAAGAGGGACACAATTGTTGCAGTGCGCGAACTAAATATCGCGGGTAACCCTTCACGAAACTGGATTAACGATCACCTTGTCTACACTCACGGTTTTGGTTTTGTTGCCGCATACGGAAACACACGTGATGCAGATGGAAAGCCATCATTTGCCGTTGGTGATTTACCACCAACAAAAGGTCTAGGTGATTTTCAGCCACGAATTTATTTCGGAGAAAATGTTCCTGATTACTCAATTATTGGTGGCGTTAAAACCGATACTCCCGTTGAATTCGATTATCCAGATGACACCTCGGCTAATGGTCAAAAGAATTACACCTACACGGGGACAGGCGGTGTTCCGGTTGGATCACTGATTAATAAATTAGTCTTCGCTCTTAAGTATCAAGAGCAAAAACTCTTGCTCTCTTCACTCATTAATAAAGATTCAAAGATTCTCTTCGAACGTAACCCTCGTGAGCGTGTAGCAAAAGTTGCACCATGGTTAACTCTCGATGGAGATCCGTATCCTGCTTTAGTTGATGGAAAAGTCTTATGGATTATCGACGGCTACACAACAAGTGCTGGATACCC
>WLHG01000028.1 GCA_009702845.1 Actinomycetota bacterium | reverse complement strand
TCGGATAAGAAAAGGGAGTACGCCATGGGCGGAAAAGTTACTGTAGTCGGTGCAGGTTTTTATGGTTCAACAACTGCGCTTCGTCTAGCTGAATATGATGTTTTTGACACAGTAGTTCTTACCGATATCGTCGAAGGAAAGCCTGAGGGTTTAGCCCTTGATATGAATCAATCTCGATCTATTGAAGGCTTTGAGACAAAGATAATCGGAGCGACAACAACGGCTGAAGGCGCTGGATATGAGGCAACAGCTAACTCTGATGTTGTAGTTATCACCGCAGGTATTCCACGTAAGCCTGGCATGAGCCGCATGGATTTAATCGGCGTGAACGCAGGCATCGTCCGTGGAGTTGCAGAAAATATCGCTAAGCATTCACCTAACGCCGTCATTATCGTGGTTTCAAACCCGCTCGATGAGATGACATCCCTTGCCCAACTTGCAACAGGTTTTCCAAAGAATCGCGTGATGGGTCAAGCTGGAATGCTAGATACTGCACGCTTTACTAACTTTGTCGCTGAAAAATTAGCGGTCAAGGTTGGCGTAGTGAAGACTCTTACTCTTGGTTCACATGGCGACACAATGGTTCCAGTTCCAAGTCGATGCACAGTAAATGGCAAAGCGCTCAGCGAACTTTTATCTCAAGTAGAAATCAATGAACTAGTTGATCGCACTCGCAATGGTGGCGCCGAAGTTGTTGCACTCCTAAAAACAGGTTCGGCTTACTACGCACCATCTGCCGCTGCTGCACGTATGGCAAAAGCTGTCATTGAAGATTCAGGTGCCGTTATGCCTGTATGTGCGTGGGTAGATGGCGAATATGGAATCTCTGGTGTCTACCTCGGTGTTGAAGCCGAGATTGGTCGCACAGGAATTAAACGAGTTATTGAAAGCGCACTTACCGATTCAGAGGTCAGTGCCCTAAAAGCCGCCGCCGAAGCGGTCCGTGCAAAACAAGCAGATGTCCAAACACTCTAAATAGGGAGCTCAACACATGTCCAAGATCAAAGTAGAAGGAACCGTAGTCGAGCTTGATGGCGACGAGATGACTCGAATCATCTGGCAGTTCATCAAGGAGTCATTAATACTTCCTTACCTCGATGTAAACCTTGATTACTACGACCTTGGCATGGAAAACCGCGATGCAACCGATGATCAAGTAACAATTGATTCTGCGCGCGCCATTCAAAAGCATGGCGTTGGCATTAAGTGCGCAACGATTACCCCGGATGAGGCACGCGTTGAAGAGTTCGGTCTTAAGAAGATGTGGAAATCTCCAAATGGAACAGTAAGAAACATATTGGGCGGAGTTATTTTCCGTGAGCCAATCATCATTAGCAATGTTCCACGCTTGGTGCCTCACTGGACTAAGCCAATCGTTATTGGCCGTCATGCATTCGGTGACCAGTACAAGGCAACGGATTTCCTAGTTCCGAGTGCCGGTAAATTAACGATGACCTTTGTCCCAGAAGATGGTTCAAAGCCAATTGAATACAATGTCTTTGATTTCCCTTCATCAGGTATTGCCATGGGAATGTACAACATGGATGAATCGATTCGTGACTTTGCGCGAGCATCACTTAACTATGGACTCATCCGTAAGTTCCCTGTCTACTTGTCAACTAAGAACACAATTTTGAAGGCCTACGACGGTCGCTTCAAGGATATCTTCGAAGAGATTTTCCAGGCAGAGTTTAAAACTGCCTTCGATGCTGCAGGAATTTGGTATGAGCACCGTTTGATCGATGACATGGTTGCAATGTCACTTCGTATGGAGGGTGGATATGTCTGGGCATGTAAGAACTATGACGGCGATGTTCAATCCGACACCGTGGCACAGGGCTATGGCTCACTTGGTTTAATGACATCCGTTCTTATGACACCAGATGGAAAGATCGTTGAATCTGAGGCTGCTCACGGCACAGTGACTCGTCACTATCGCGAGCACCAAAAAGGCAATGCAACATCTACAAATCCAATTGCCTCAATCTTTGCGTGGACTCGTGGATTAGCACACCGCGCAAAGTTAGATAACAACGCCGAGCTTGCTGCATTCTGCGACACGTTAGAGCGCATCTGCATTGAAACAGTAGAGCAGGGCAAGATGACTAAAGATCTCGCAATCTTGATCTCTAGGGATGCCCCTTGGCAGACAACACAGGATTTCTTGGCATCGATCGATGAAAACCTAAAGAAAGCTATGGCTTAACTCTTTTAGCCACACTTTAGAGAGGTAGGACTCGCTAACCTCTTGTCAGGCTCTCTCAGCAGGTCTACTTTCAATCCAACCATGTGCGCACCAATGCGCTCATGAAATTGGAGTAGAAATGACTGATTTCGTAGCTCCCGGACAACCCGGAAGCAAAGTTACATATTTACCTCGTTATGACCATTGGATCAACGGCAAATATGAAAAGCCAGATTCAGGTCAATACTTCGAAAATGTCACTCCAGTAACTGGAAAAGTTTTCTGTGATGTTGCCCGTGGAAATGCAAAAGATATAGATAAGGCGTTAGATGCCGCCCATGCAGCCGCTCCTGCATGGGGCAAGACATCAGCAACTGCCCGTGCGATTATTTTGAACAAGATCGCCGACCGCATGGAAGCAAACGTTGAAGCTATTGCAGTTGCTGAAACATGGGAAAATGGAAAGCCAGTTCGCGAAGCGCTCTACGTTGATATCCCACTTGCAATCGATCACTTCAGATACTTTGCGGCCGCCATTCGCGCCCAAGAGGGATCAGCCGGTGAGTTGGATGAGGACACAGTTGCCTATCACTTCCACGAACCTCTTGGAGTAGTCGGCCAGATTATTCCGTGGAACTTCCCAATTTTGATGGCCATTTGGAAGTTAGCCCCTGCCCTTGCTGCAGGTAACTGCGTAGTCCTAAAGCCAGCCGAGCAGACACCTGTTTCAATTCTATTTTTAATGGACATCATTAAAGATCTACTGCCAGATGGTGTCGTCAATATCGTCAATGGTTTTGGTGTCGAAGCTGGAAAGCCACTTGCATCATCTCCACGTATTGCAAAGATTGCCTTCACTGGTGAAACCTCAACGGGTCGCCTCATCATGCAGTACGCATCTGAGAACATCATTCCTGTCACTCTTGAACTCGGTGGCAAGAGCCCGAATATCTTCTTTGCCGATGTTGCAGCGGAGGATGATGCATTCTATGACAAGGCACTCGAAGGCTTCACAATGTTTGCCGTCAACCAAGGCGAAGTTTGCACATGTCCTTCTCGTGGGCTCATCGACACCAAGATGTATGACAAGTTCTTAGGTGATGTCACTGCACGCACTAATGCAATTAAGCAGGGACACCCTCTAGATCTATCAACGATGATTGGCGCACAAGCCAGTACCGATCAGCTAGAAAAGATCCTCTCTTACTTCGATATTGGTAAGAAAGAGGGCGCAAAGGTAATTACAGGTGGAGAACGCGCAGATTTGGGCGGAGAACTATCCGGTGGCTACTACGTAATGCCAACAATCTTTGAAGGCCACAACAAGATGCGCATCTTCCAAGAGGAAATCTTCGGTCCAGTTGTGTCTGTTACGAAGTTTGATGGTTTTGATAACGCTATGGAAATCGCAAACGACAGCTTGTACGGACTAGGTGCGGGAGTATGGACACGCGATATGAATACCGCTTATCGCGCAGGCCGAGCAATTCAAGCCGGTCGAGTCTGGACTAACTGTTATCACGCCTATCCAGCAGGAGCTGCCTTTGGTGGTTACAAAGCCTCTGGAATCGGCCGTGAGAATCATAAGATGATGCTCGATCATTACCAACAGACAAAGAACCTGCTAGTTTCATACTCACCAAACAAGCTCGGTTTCTTTTAAGGAGTACTAATGCCTCTGCCGTCTCGAGTTGATTACACACCCGAGACGGCAGAGCTATTACTCAAGCTTACAAAAATAAATGGACCACTGATGTTTCATCAATCAGGTGGCTGCTGTGATGGATCATCGCCCATGTGTTATCTCAAAGGCGAGTTTCGCGTTGGTGGCTCCGATGTTCTAATTGGTGAGTTCATTATTAAAGATATCGCAGAGCCAATTCAAGTTTGGATGTCGGCCTCGCAGTTTGAATATTGGAAACATACGCATTTAACAATCGATGTTGTTGTTGGTCGCGGTGGCGGATTCTCTCTTGAATCACCTGAAGGAAAACGATTCCTTATCCGATCACGGCTATTTAGCGATGACGAATGGGCGATACTAGAGAATTCACCAGTAAAAACAGGGGCATAATCCAGGGGTTTGAGGGGTTGCTCTCGGTAACTGAAGCAATAATCGTTTGGACGATAATATTCAAAAGATAGAATGTGGACATGGAAATTATTGAAATAACTAAAGCCCCAGAGAATTCAGGATCACACTCATGCCGTTGTGGCGAGGAGAGTTCATCAACTTTTCCTGAACTCGATGCCACATTAATACCTCACGAAATTCGCCACCCAGCGATATTTGGAGCCCTTGAATCGCTTAAATCTGGCCAGGGAATGGTGCTTGTGGCACCCCATAAGCCGATTCCTTTACTTGCTCAAATCGAGAAGAAGCACCCAGGAAATTTCTCAGTCAACTTCCTAGACGAAGGTCCGGATAAGTGGCATATTGAGTTGATACGAAACTAGATTAAGGATTTCAGTGCAAACAAAAGTCTTCGTTGTCGATGATCATGAACTCGTACGTAAGGGATTAATAGATCTGATTGATGCCGAAGAGGATTTGTTGGTTGTCGGAAGTGCGGCAAACTGTGAAGAGGCAGTAGTTAATTTTGCAGCTTTGGATGCCGATGTTGCTGTTTTAGATGTGCGCTTACCAGATGGAAATGGCATTGAACTCTGCCGGGATCTAATCAGTCTTAAGCCCGAGTTAAAGGTATTAATGCTCACCTCATTTCAAGATGATGAGGCTCTCCTTGGCGCGGTCCTAGGAGGGGCCGTTGGTTATTTGATTAAAGATATAAAGAATTTGGAGCTCCTTGCCTCAATTCGCAGAGTTGCAGCTGGAGAGAGCTTCCTTGATACAAAGTTAATCTCATCGGTAACTAATCGCCTTCGTGAAAACAAAAACCCCGCAAGTGAAATCTACGAGCTGACTGATCAAGAACAGCGCGTACTTGAGTTTATTGGTGAAGGCATGACCAATAGAGAGATTGCAAAGAATATGTTCTTGGCTGAAAAGACGGTTAAGAACTACGTCTCTTCTCTTCTGAGGAAATTAGGGCTTGAACGACGAACACAGGCCGCGGCTATGGCAGTTCGACTTAGCGTAGGCAGAAGCTAAAGGCTCGCCCGCCACATTGTTCGAGTACCCACATCACCATTTTTAAGAATCTCAAACTCACCGCCTCTGGCCACTGCCCGGCGCTCAAGATTTAAGAGTCCACTTTTTCGCTCTCCTGCAACATAACCTTTTCCATTATCAACAACTCGGATTTCGCAATAGGTTTGATTGGCTAGTACCACCAGATCAATCTTGGTTGCTTCTGCATGTCGGATTGCATTTGTTATGAGCTCGCGGATGACCGGAATTACTTGGCTTGCAAGCTCCTCACCAATCATGGTGTCAACAGGACCTTGAAAAGAGTTTGAGATTTGAAATCCAGCAACAGCGCTTAGAGAGGCAATTTCGCTCAGAATCATAGTTCGTACGTCTTCAATGGGGTGTTCATCTTGCAGGGCAAAGATAGTTGTTCTAATTTGCTGGACAGTTGAATCAAGGTTATCCAACGTGCTCTTAATCTTTTCCAAGGATGTCGTTGAAAGTGAGGGATCCGACTCGACTGACTGGAGTGAAATCCCTGAGGCAAATAGCCTTTGTATAACTAAGTCATGCAAATCTCGAGCAATTCGCTCACGCTCGGCTAAAACACTGACCTGACTCTGTGCAATATGCCCACGGTAACTATCGATGGCAACTCCGGCAGCCGAAGCTAAAACAACAACGAGCTTCTCGTCCTCCTCAGTAAAATCTTTTCCATTGCGCTTTTGAGTCAAATAGATACTTCCATAGAGTTCGTTACGAATCCGAATTGGCACACCTAAAAATCCCGACATTGATGGATGGCCTTTTGGAAACCCAACCGATGATGGATGATCTTTAATTACTGAAACTCTCAGTGGTTCAGGGAATTTCAGTAAGTGTCCAAGCAAACCTTTACCTTCAGGGAAGGTGTCGATCTCATCGGCAGTCTCATCACTCATGCCCACATAAGTAAAATCTTCAAGAGTGCCATCCGAAGTGATAGATCCAAGAGCTCCATACGTGCAGTCAGTAATAAGAACCGCATTTTGTATTAGTCGCTTCAGTGATGTCTTTAAGTCCTCACCTTTTGCAACATCCATAACGGCATCAGAGAGCGCGCTAAGCCGGGTGACATCCATGGCAAGAGTCTGCCTAATATCACCCGGAATAACGAGTTAGCCTTTAGCTCTTAGCGACCGCGCCTTTGCGAGCGTAGAACCACCATGCAATGGCCGTTCCAACTACTGCAAAGAGAGCAACGCCCTGGAAGAAGCCGGCAGGTGCCATGAGAGAGAGCAGAACACCGAAGATGAAAGGTCCAAAGGCGGCGATCGCCCCGGTCCATCCAATGACACTTCCAGCCTGTCTTGGAGCAAAGATCATCGGCATCTGCTTAAACGTACTTGCATTGCCTACGCCGGCGAAGAAGAAGATTGCCATCATGCCCCAGAAGAATTTCATGAAGTCATCACTGCTCGCAGGTGCAAGTTGGCCTGATGTATAAATCGCTGATGCTGCGATTCCAATTCCTGAGAAGAATGTAAGGATTCCGCCACCTAAACGATCGGCGATTGGTCCGCTAATTACGCGTGCTGCAGAGCCGACCAGCGGTCCAAAGAATGCAAACTTCACCGGATCTGGAGCATTAGCGAACTCGCCGAAAAGGTTTTTAATAAGTAGGCCGAACTGAGCAGAAAACCCGGAGAAAGTTCCGAAAGTCATGAAATAAAGCACAGTCATCAACCACGTGTGCTGATTATTGAAGATATCTAATTGATCTTTGACTCCACGTGAAGTGACAGGCACAGATTTCAAAAACTTCCATGAGAGGAGCACCGAGACAATGACAAATGGGACCCAGACTAGACCGGCATTTTGATACCAGACCGATTTATCAATTCCTTTTGCCGGATCAATAAATCGTTGTGGCGCACCTAAGGTTGCACCAAACATCGCCGATCCAACGATGATTGGAGTAAAGAATTGAATGATACTCACGCCAAAGTTGCCAACACCTGCTTGAATGCCAAGTGCTAAACCCTGTTTTGATTTGGGGAAGAAGTATGAGGTACTCGGCATGAATCCTGAAAATACCCCGCCACCAATTCCAGAGAAGAAGGCCAGAATAAGAAGCGCAAAGTAAGGTGTTGACGGTGAACGCACTGCAAATGACCATCCAATAAGTGGAAGCAATAAGAGTGAAGTTGAGTAGGTAACTAATTTGCGCGTTCCTAAAATTGGAGGAAGGAACATCCAGATTAAGCGAAGTCCACCACCAGCAAGTCCTGGCATTGCAGCTAGCCAGTAGAGCTCCTTCTTGCTTAGATCAAAGCCTAAGTTATTGAGCTTGGGTGCTAGGGCTGAAACGAGGAACCAACTCATAAAGCCCAAAGTGAGTGCGTATGTTGTTACCCAGAGTGTCTTCCAAGCAATCTTAGACTCCCACTTTCCTTCAACATTTGGATCCCAGGACTCCAGCCACTCGGAGGATTTAATTGCTTTAGCAGACATTTTAAGCTCCATTCATTTGAGAGTTGTTGTAATCAATCTGGTTTTTAAGTGTCGGGCTTGCCTTGTGCAGCATTTTTACTATTACTACATGCATCCAAACTGTCGCGACGAGAGTTAATACGAAGAGAACGACGAAGGTCGACTGAGGTAGGCCAGTCCACTCGCGCACGGCGACAAATAATGGAGGCAATAAGAAGCCACCTAAGGCACCAAGAGTGCCAACTAGTCCACCTACTGCACCGACATCGCTGGGGAAGTACTCAGGAATGTGCTTAAAGACTGCCGCCTTGCCAATACCCATAGAACATCCGACAATAAAAAGTAGAGCGGTAAATGGCACGACTCCCAAGCTATATGGCAGAACTTCTCTTGGTCCATCCGGTGTATTTAAAACAATGTAACCAAATGGTGCGGCTAAGAAAAGCAGCGCTGTTAACATGGAAAGAAAAGTTCCATACATTAGGCGACGCGCTCCCATTTTGTCAGAGATATAACCACCAAGTGGGCGAAGAAGTGAGGCTGGGAAAATAAAGAGCGCAGTCAAGAGCGCGGCATTCTGCAGCTCTAATCCATAGACAGAGACGTAATATTTAGGCATCCAAGAGGCCAGGGCGACATATGCTCCAAATACAATCACGTAGTAGAAAGAAAATCTCCACACCTGCACGAAGCGCAATGGCGCAAACATCTGACGTAGAGGCCGTGATGTTTGCAGATTTTCAGTATCTGCAGGTGTGAAAAATTGAATTGCTAAAGCGGTAAGGACTAATAGCACCGCATACAGGGCGGGCACAAAACGCCAACCACCAGGAATGATTCCGCCAAGGTAAGAACCACCGACGGTGCCGGCAATAACTGCCGGACCAATAAATTTTGTCGCCGATGCGCCTACGTTTCCTGCACCAAAAACTCCGAGGGCAAAGCCCTGACGGTTACGCTCAAACCAGTGCGAGTTCCAGGCAATGCCAACGCTGAAGAGGTTTCCAGCAAAACCAACGAAGAAGGCTAAGACGAGTAGCCAAGTGTATGTCAGCTCAATGTGTGCCAATAAATAAGCTGGAATTGAAGTAACTAGCAGCATTACAACAGTTACTTTCTTGCCACCGATGCGATCGGCGAGAACTCCTAAAAAAAGACGCCAAATGGAGCCGTTGAGAATGG
>WLHG01000027.1 GCA_009702845.1 Actinomycetota bacterium | reverse complement strand
TGCACGAGCAGTTGCACTTCCAGAAAGTCAGTGGCCAGCGATGCGTACAAATACCGATGCATTGCCCCCCATTAAATTATGGCGAGATAGATTTCCAGAAAAATTCGCTCCGCTTTCGCATGCACGTGCTCTTATCGACATCATCGCAACGACCAACTCCATTCCCGTTGAAAACCTTATTTCTCCCGAATCGGTTCGACGCATCTGTTGGTCCCCACCTTCCGGTTCAACTCTCAACCGAGATGAGGCAGGTGTTCGCAGCGCCTTGGCATCCCTTGGCGCACGGCCGTGGCAGATCGATCTCGTCGCAGGCGCCTTGGCCGATGCCCTCCTTGAGCGTGAACCGCTCATTATTGAAGAGCCAGCGGCCGTTGAAGATCCTGTGGCAGAAACCACAGCTGAGAGTGAGTGAATTACGCAACGAAAGAGTTGCGTAATTCCCCCTCGTGCCTTAGATTTTCCCCATGCTCAGCTCATTCATCATCGCCCTTCGCGAGGGCTTAGAGGCCGCACTTATAGTCGGGATCTTGGTCGCTTACATCTGCAAAAGCGGAAAGCGCAACTTCTTGGGCTACATCTGGGGTGGCGTAGCAGCTGCGGTAATACTCAGTGGCGCTGTTGGCGCCTTCTTGAGCTTTACGTCGGCAGAGCTGACTCCTAGAGCCGAAGAGTTGTTCGCCGGCACGACCTCCCTCGTTGCAGTTGCACTTGTGACATGGATGGTCTTTTGGATGAAGCGCACAGCACGTCATCTGCGCAGCGATCTCGCAGGCAAAGTAGATCAGGCGCTGATATCTGGACCCCTAGCCCTTGCTGCAGCTGCATTTTTTGCCGTGGTCCGCGAAGGGCTTGAAACCTCACTCTTTGTCTACTCGAACTTCAAAAGCGTTGCCGATCCGCTCAACTCTGCAATCGGTTTAGTCGCCGGTTTCTCTCTTGCAATCGCTCTTGGTTATTTGATTTATAAGAGTTCAATTAACTTAGATCTTTCAAAGTTCTTCACCTATACAGGTATCGCATTAATTATCGTTGCAGCTGGCGTTCTCTCGTATGGAGTACATGAGTTCCAGGAGCTAGGCGTACTTCCAGGTGCCGATCTATTTGCCTGGGATGTCACGTCAGTTATCGCCAAGGAGTCTCTGCTCGGTGGAGTCTTATCTGGCACTATCGGCTTTGATACAACGACCTCTTGGTTACAGCTGCTCATCTACACCATCTACTTGGCAGCTGTATTGCCGGCCTATCTCAATAAAGCCAGCGTAAAAACGCCAGTAAAAGCTTGAGTTGTGGCTGTCGCAAAAGCATACTGACGGGTAACATAGCCGCTACACCGCTAAGTAAAGGATTACCGAATGTCACGTTCAGTCGTATTAGTCGATGCAGTCCGCACACCCTTTGGCAAGGCCGGCAGTTTGTATGCCGGAACTCGCGCCGATGATCTTATGGTCCGCGCCATTCGCGGACTTCTCGATCGCAATCCACTTGTAGATCGCGCAACTATCGATGACGTTGCAATTGCAGCTGCGACACAGACTGGCGATCAAGGAATGAATATTGGTCGAAGCGCCGCCTTGCTCTCAGGCCTTCCTAACACGGTTCCGGGATATTCAATTGATCGTTGGTGCGCAGGTGCACTCACTGCAGTTACAACTGTTGCAGGTGCAATCGCAATGGGTGCTAATGAGATTGCAATCGCCGGCGGGGTTGAACATATGGGCAATCATCCAATTGGCGAAGGCCTAGATCCCAATCCACGATTTTTAGCCGAGCGAATTGTCGAACAGGATGCACTAGCAATGGGTGCAACTGCCGAGCGTTTACATGATCGCTTCCCAACTATTACTAAAGAGCGCGCCGATAAGTACGCACTTAACTCTCAAATTAAAACCGCCAAAGCCTACGAAGCAGGATTAATCCAGCGAGATTTAATTCCAACGGCTGCACGAAGCGCCGAACTTGGCTGGGCAATTGCAACGATGGATGAGCCACCTCGTCCAACTACAACACTTGAAGGTTTATCGGGATTGAAGACTCCCTTTCGTCCAGCAGGTCGTGTAACTGCTGGAAACTCTTCGGGTTTAAATGATGGAGCGACAGCTGCCCTTCTTGCTAGCGAAGAGAAAGCTCTTGAACTTGGTCTAACAATTAAAGCCCGGCTAGTTACCTTTGCATTTGCAGGCGTCGAGCCAGAGGTAATGGGCTATGGACCAGTACCTGCAACTCTTAAAGCGCTTAAGCAGGCTGGATTAACTATCGCCGACATTGGTCTATTTGAAATTAATGAGGCTTTCGCTGTGCAAGTCTTAGCATTTCTAGAGCATTTCGGTATCGCAGATGATGATTCGCGTGTTAATCCATTTGGAGGCGCAATCGCAGTCGGTCACCCTCTCGCCTCTTCAGGTGTGCGTTTGATGCTCAACTTAGCGCGCAGTTTTGAAGATCATCCAGAGGTGCGTTACGGCATCACGACCATGTGCATCGGACTTGGAATGGGCGGCACGGTTATCTGGGAAAATCCACATTTTATAGGAGCGGTGAAGTAAATGACGACAGATATTAAATTGCCAGAGGGTGCACCCGAAGAAGTAATAACACTTGCCCTTGTCCGTGATGTTGACTTAGCCGCCTTTGGTGGAAAGGGTAGTTTGGCCCTGATCACTCTGGATAACGGCCGAGATCATAACCGTCCCAATACTTTCGGCCCAGCATCTCTTGCATCGTTGAACGCGGCAATTACGGAAGCGATATCTCGCAAGCCAGTAGCAATGGCAATAACTGGAAAGCCATTTATTTTTGCAGCAGGTGTTGATTTGTCCGCCGTGTCATATATACAAAACCGGGAGCAATCTCTTGCTATCGGCAAAATTGGACATGACGTCTTTCGCAGATTAGACGAATGCGGCATCCCTACTTTTGCATTCATTAATGGTCTAGCACTTGGTGGCGGCCTCGAAGTTGGTCTGCACTGTAAGTATCGAACAGTGGCAAGTACGGCATTCACAGCACTTCCTGAAGTATTTTTGGGATTAGTACCAGGCTGGGGCGGTGCAACAATTTTACCTAAACTCATTGGGCCAGAGCGTGCCGTGCAAGTAATTATGCTCAATGCTCTTAATAACAACACGATGATGAAGGCCAAAGATGCACTCAAACTAGGCGTCGTAGATGCCATCTTTGAACCAGCTGATTTCATCGAACGCTCGATAGCATTTGCAGTATCTGTGCTTGGCGGCAAAACAATCATTGAACGCAAGGATTACTCCACTGATCCTGCATGGGATAGCGCCCTTGCAACTGGACGAGCCGCCGCCCTTAAGAAGTATGGCGGGGCTGAAATCGCATCTCCTATGAAAGCGTTAGAACTTATTGCAGCAGCTAAGAGCAATACGCGCGGAGCTGGCTTTGATGCTGAAGATCAAGTGTTAGCAGATCTAACAATGAGTGATCCGCTTCGAGCCTCCCTTTATGCCTTTAATCTCATTCAAAAGAAGCGCAAGAAAGTCGAAGGCGCACCAAAGCCCGCCCTTGCCCGTAAGGTCACAAAGGTCGGAGTCGTTGGTGCCGGTTTGATGGCATCGCAGTTAGCGCTACTTCTATTGAGAAACCTTAAATGCCCTGTTGTCATGAGCGATATCGATCAAGAGCGCGCCGATAAGGGCGTGGCGTGGGTCAAGAATGAGTTAGCCAAGGCAGTTGAGAAAAAGCGTATGAATCCAGAGACGGCACAACGTCTGTCGCTTTTAATCTCAGGCTCAGCCGATCAAAATATCTTTGCAGGCTGTGATTTTGTAATCGAAGCGATTTTCGAAGAGCTCTCACTGAAGCAAGAGCTATTCAAGAAGTTAGAGTCGATCATCTCCCCCGAGTGCATTCTTGCAACTAATACATCGTCACTCTCAGTTGAATTAATGAGTCAAGGACTTAAAAATCCAGAGCGAGCTGTGGGTTTCCACTTCTTTAATCCAGTTGCGGTTATGCCGCTGCTAGAAATTGCTCGTACAAGCTCAACCGATGATGTAACAACAGCAACGGCCGTGGCAGTTGGCAAAGAGTTAAAGAAGACGATGATTATCTGCAAGGACTCTCCAGGTTTTGTTGTTAATCGTTTGCTAACACGTTTCATGGGAGAGATTACCGATGCAGTCGATGAGGGAACTCCTCCAGCTGTAGCTGATAGCGCAATGAGCTCAATTGGTTTCCCTATGTCTCCATTTCAACTTCTAGACCTAGTTGGTCCAGGAGTTGGCTTACATGTTGCTAAAACGCTTCACGATAACCTGGGTCCTCGCTATCGCATTTCACCAACTATGCAAGCAATGGTCGATCAAGGTATCCGAAACTTTTATGTTAAGAGCGAGGATGGCTCAGTATCAATAAATCCCGCCGCCCTTGCAATCATCCCACACGCAGAATCACCATCTACTTCCGAGCAAGTTCGCACACGTGCATTGAGCGCTCTTGCAATCGAAGCTCGAATGATGCTCGATGAGGGCGTTGTTGCAACAGCGGCGGAAATTGATTTATGCATGCTGATGGGTGCGGGATGGCCAATGCACCTGGGAGGAATTCTGCCGTACCTAGATAGAACTGGTATTAGTGATTCTGTGTGCGGTTCGCGTTTTCATCCACGCGGGGTTGCATCTCTTCCTTAAAACTACTGCTCCACTCGACAACACTTCGCGCAATGTTCTGTGCGGTAATTCCTATATCGCTTAGAATTTCGCTGCGCTTTGAATGCTCCAAGAACTCAAGTGGAACTCCAATTGAATGAAGTGGAACGTGGACTCCAGCATCGCGCAATAGTTCAGATATTGAACTTGCTATTCCGCCATGTCGGATTCCATCTTCAAGCACAACAACGCTTGTATAACGTTGGGCCATCGCAACTAAAGACTGTGGTAATGGTTTAACCCATCGGGGATCAATGACAGTTACGCCAACACCCTCGCGATATGCCTGAGAAGCCGCCTCCACCGCTAACGCGGCCATCGCTCCAACGCTAATCATGAGTACATCGGCGCTTTCGCCGCGATATAAAACATCTATGCCATCTCGTCGCTCAAAGGCTGGAATATCAATTTGAACTGCGCCCTTGGGAAAGCGCACCATAGATGGGGCATCATTAATATCTATCGCCTCACGAAGTAGTTCGCGTAACCGTGCTCCATCTCGCGGAGCGGCAACGTGTATAGTCGGCACAATTCCCGTCAACGCCAAATCCCAGATGCCATGGTGAGAAGGTCCATCATCACCAGTAATACCGGCGCGATCTAAGACAAAAGTTACTCCTGCCTTATGGAGTGCCACATCGAGTAAGAGTTGATCAAAGGCTCGATTAAGAAAAGTTGAATACACGGCAACAACTGGATGAACTCCCGTAAAGGCCATTCCCGCAGCGCTTGTGACGGCGTGTTGTTCGGCGATTCCAACGTCAACCGTACGCTCTGGGAAGATCTGAGCAAATTGATCAAGACCTGTTGGCCCGAGCATCGCCGCCGTAATCGCCACAATATCTTCACGCTCTTTGCCGATCTCAACAAGTTCGGCCGCAAAGATTTTTGTCCACGTCAGTGCGCCCTTAGAAAGTGGCTCACCTGTTTCAGGATCGACAATTCCTACCGCGTGAAATTTTTCAGCCTCGTCGGCAACTGCCGGCTTATGGCCTCTTCCCTTTTCGGTAATTGCATGAACCAAAATCGGAGCACCATACTCCTTGGCTTGAAGCAATGCGCGCTCCATAGCAAGGATGTCATGGCCATCAATAGGACCCATATATTTAAGACCTAAATCTTCAAACATACCTTGTGGTGCGATTATGTCTTTAATTCCTTTTTTCATACCGTGCAATGTGTCATAAATTGGACCTCCCACTACGGGTGTCTTATGAAGAACGTCCTTGCCCCAATCTAGAAACTTTTCATAACCACTCGTAACACGAAGTGTCGACAGATACGTTGCAACACCACCAATCGTTGGCGAGTATGAGCGTTCGTTGTCATTTATAACGATAATGAGATTTCGCTTGTTGGCCGTTGCAATGTTATTAAGAGCCTCCCACGACATTCCACCAGTCAGTGCTCCATCGCCTACAACTACAACTACATGACGATCTTCAATACCTTGAACGGAGAAACCACGAGAGATCCCGTCGCCCCACGAAAGCGCCGTCGATGCATGAGAGTTTTCAATAACATCATGAACGCTCTCAGCACGATTTGGATAGCCAGAAATGCCACCCCGTTGGCGCAGCTGATCGAAGCTGTTCTGCCGGCCCGTTAGAATTTTATGAACATAGGATTGATGGCCAGTATCAAAGAGGATTACATCTTTAGGCGATTCAAAAGCTCGATGAATGGCGATCGTGAGTTCGACGACACCTAAGTTAGGTCCTAAGTGACCGCCGGTCTTAGAGACTTTCTCAACTAGAAAGCTGCGGATTTCATCGCTGAGCTGTTTTAGCTGCTCAGAATTGAGCCCCGCTAAATCTGCCGGTGATTTAATCGCTTCTAACATGGAGATATTTTAGATGCTTACACTCATAAGAGCGAACGGAGGACATACTGCATAATGCCGCCGTGGCGATAGTAATCGGCCTCTCCCGGTGTATCGATACGAACTATGGCGCTGAAGCTCTTATCCCCTGCAGTAACGGTGAGTTCTTTTGGAACTCCCCCAGTATTGAGAGCGGTGATTCCACTGATTGAAAATACTTCAGTGCCATCTAAGCCTAGGCTCTTGGCGCTTTCGCCATCTTTAAATTGAAGAGGTAACACACCCATTCCAATCAAATTTGAGCGATGAATACGTTCGAAGCTTTCGGCAATAACTGCCCGTACGCCAAGCAAAGCAGTTCCTTTGGCGGCCCAATCGCGAGATGATCCCGATCCATACTCTTTACCAGCCAAAATCATTAATGGAACGCCCGCGTTTTGATAGGCAGCAGATGCATCGTAAATTGTTGATTGTGCGCCGTCGTTAAGGAAGTTACGAGTGAAGCCTCCCTCAACTCCATCTAAGAGAAGATTCTTTAAGCGGATATTTGCAAAAGTTCCACGGATCATGACTTCGTGATTTCCGCGACGAGAGCCATATGAGTTGAAATCTTTGCGATCAATTCCATGCTCTGCTAAATATGCACCAGCCGGTGAGTCGGCCTTTATGTTTCCTGCCGGTGAGATGTGATCAGTTGTCACCGAGTCACCGAGAACAGCTAATACACGTGCACCCGAAATATCGGTTACAGGAGTCGGAACCTTTGGCATGTCATCAAAATAGGGAGGTTTGCGAACATAGGTAGATTGTGGATCCCATTCAAAGGTTTTTCCGCTTGGAGTGGCAAGTGCCTTCCAACGGTGATCGCCATCAAAGACTGAGGCGTAATCCTTTGTAAACATCGCTGAAGATATTGAGCTATCAATAACAGATTGAATTTCAGCAGGAGATGGCCAGATATCTTTAAGATAAACCGGGTTTCCAGATTGATCATTTCCCAGTGAATCCTTTTCAAAATCATGGTCCATTGTTCCAGCAATGGCATAAGCGACGACTAGTGGAGGTGATGCCAGATAGTTCATCTTTACATCGGGGCTAATTCGACCCTCAAAGTTACGGTTTCCCGAGAGGACGGCTGTAACAGCCAAATCGCTCTCGTTGACAGCCTTGCTGATCGCAATCGGAAGTGGGCCAGAGTTGCCAATACACGTAACGCATCCATAGCCAACTAAGTGGAAACCTAGAGCCTTCATGTACTTTGTTAAATCAGCTCGATCATAATAATCGGTAACAACTTTAGATCCGGGTGCCAGAGTCGTCTTTACCCACGGCTTAGATTTCAATCCCTTTTCAACTGCTTTTTTGGCTAGCAGGGCTGCACCAATCATTACCGAAGGGTTAGACGTATTGGTACACGAGGTAATTGACGCTATTACAACATCACCATTCTTTACGCGGGTATTACCTGCGACTACTTCGCCTCGAGCTGTCTTGTCAGAAAAATAGGTAGGAAGAATCTGCTCAAAGGCCATCTTTGAATCACTGAGCGAGATGCGATCTTGTGGGCGCTTTGGTCCAGAGATGGATGGAACTACCGTTGCAAGATCGAGCTCGACAACCTGTGAAAAACGTGGAGCAATGGATGGATCATGCCAAAGGCCCTGAACTTTTGCATACTTTTCTACTAATGCAACCTGGTCCTCACTTCTGCCAGTTAAACGTAAGTAGCGAAGAGTCTCATCATCGATTGGGAAGATTGCACAAGTTGAACCATATTCTGGGCTCATGTTTCCTATCGTTGTGCGGTTGGCCATTGGTACAGATACAACTCCTGGACCAAAGAACTCAACAAACTTTCCAACGACTCCAACTTTTCTCAAAATCTCGGTAATCGTTAACGCCATATCCGTTGCAGTTGTTCCAAGTGGCAACTGGCCTGTCAATTTAAAGCCAACAACTCGAGGAATTAACATCGAGACAGGCTGACCTAATAGTGCAGCTTCGGCCTCGATTCCACCGACGCCCCATCCCAAAACCCCAAGACCATTGACCATGGTGGTATGAGAATCGGTACCGACAACAGTGTCTGGATATGCCCTTAGCGCTCCCTTTACTTCGCGTGTCATTACGACTCGTGCAAGAAATTCAATATTTACCTGGTGGACAATTCCAGTTCCTGGTGGCACAACTTTGAACTCGTCAAATGCACTCTGCCCCCAACGCAAGAAACGATAACGCTCTTGGTTGCGCTCATATTCGATATCAGTGTTTTTCTCAAAAGAGTCTTCCGTACCAAAGACATCGGCAATTACTGAGTGATCAATAACTAACTCGGCAGGAGCCAGTGGATTTACTTTTGAGGCATCTCCCCCTAAGTCAACTATCGCCTCTCGCATTGTCGCCAGATCCACGATGCATGGCACGCCGGTGAAATCCTGCATGACAACTCGCCCAGGCGTGAATTGAATTTCAGTATCAGGCTCAACCGATGGATCCCACTCAGCAAGGGCTTTGATATGGGCGGCAGTGATATTGGCGCCATCTTCAGTGCGCAGGAGATTCTCAAGGAGAATTTTTAGTGAGAAAGGAAGGTCTTTTGCACCCTCAATGGCGGAGATATCAAATATCTCAAAACTCTTTCCCGCAACCTCTAGATTTTTCTTTGCGTTAAAAGAGTTTTTGCTCATTAAGTTGCCTTCC
>WLHG01000026.1 GCA_009702845.1 Actinomycetota bacterium | reverse complement strand
TGTTTATGGCGATGATCCAACAGTTAACTCTCTAGAGGAGCGAGTAGCTGAAATGTTTGGAAAAGAGGCGGGATTATTCACTCCGACCGGCTCCCTTGCTAATCAACTGGCGATACGCATGCTTGTGGCCCCCGGTGAAGAGCTTCTAGCTGAGACTAACTCCCATGTTGTTCGCGCAGAGCTTGGTGCGGCCGCCGTCTTCAGCGGAATAACAACAAGAACATGGTTAAATCCTCAAGGTTTACTCAACGCATCCGCTGCCTTAGAAATGGCCAGACCAGATTCAGGACCTTATCTCGTATCGACAACAGCGATAGCAGTTGAGAACACTCACAACTTTGGTGGCGGAACCGTGCAACCGATATCCGAGATAGCAAAACTTCGTAACGGCGCCGATGAAATGGGAATTGCTCTTCACTTAGATGGGGCCCGAATTTGGAACGCTCACACTGCTAGTGGTATTTCATTTCTTGAATACGGTGGTTACTTCGACACTATTAGCGTCTGTCTATCCAAGGGTTTAGGTGCACCAGTTGGTTCAGTGATGCTCTCTACTAAAGAGCGCATAAGCAAAGCCCGGGTTTGGCGCAAACGATACGGCGCTGGTATGCGTCAGGTCGGAATCTTGGCTGCAGCAGGACACTACGCCCTCGATAATAATATTAATCGCTTAGCAGATGATCATCGCCGAGCTAAAGAGTTAGCAAATGCAATCTCTGCAGTAGATTCACGCTTGATCGATCCATCTGGGGTTCACACGAATATAGTTGGATTAGATTTAACAACTATGCCCTATACGGCTGCAGAGTTATCAACGCGTTGTCGAAACGCAGGTCTTTGGATTAGTGCACTTGGTCCTAAATATGCCCGCCTAGTTACACACATGGACTTTGATGACGCGCAATCTCTTGAAGCGATTGAAATCTTAAAGAAAGCCCTCGTGGCTTAGCAACCACTCTTTTTTATCCACGCCGTAGGCATAGTTTCCAAGTGCTCCACCGGTTTTTACGATTCGGTGGCAAGGAACAACCAACATAATTGCATTATTTGCACACGCGCTTCCTGCTGCACGAACTGCCGCGGGCGAGCCGGCTTTATCGGCCAAGTCGGCATATGAAATAACTTTTCCAGCGTTGACTCTGCGCATAGATTTCCAGGCCGCCTGTGAAAATGGTGGACCGTCCTGTTGAACTTTTATGGCATTAATTGCAGATAGATCCCCATCGAAATAATCTTTTATCAGATCTGAAATCACAGGAATAGATTTCACGCTCTTCGCATCTGGTGCTCTAAAGGCGGAGATATCAGAGAGATTTGTCCCAATAAGAATCTGGTCATTGGCCAATAGATTCAATGTGCCGATAGGCGTTTTTAAGCTAGTAACTAGTAAGGACACAAGCCTAAATTAGCGCTGACGTAACATTTCGGCAACTAAAAATGCGAGCTCCAGAGATTGTGCATGGTTCAGACGTGGGTCGCATGCACTCTCATATCGAGTAGCCAAATCCTCGTGAGAAATCTGCTCTCCCCCGCCGACACACTCTGTAACGTCATCGCCCGTTAACTCGATGTGAACGCCCCCTGGGTGAGTCCCAAGCGCCTTATGGACCTCAAAAAAGCCTTTTACCTCGTCCATAACATCATCAAAGCTTCGAGTCTTATATCCAGATGGCGCCTCATAGGTATTGCCATGCATTGGGTCACAGACCCAGAGAACTTTTGCGCCCGACTTTGTAACTCCATCGACGAGTGCAGGTAGAGCTTCGCGAATTTTGCCGGCGCCCATGCGAGTAATAAAGGTTAGTCGGCCTGGTTCGCGATCTGGATCTAACTTATCAATTAAGGCTAGCGCATCATCAACCGTTGACTTAGGTCCGAGTTTTACGCCGATTGGATTGCGCACTTTAGAGGCAAAATCAACGTGGGCGCCATCTAGCTGCCGGGTTCTCTCGCCAATCCAAATGAAATGGCCTGATACATCGTATGGATCCCCGGTCCGAGAATCGATGCGAGTTAACGCCTTTTCATACTCCAATATGAGAGCTTCATGGCTCGAGAAGAAATCTACAGATTTAAATGACTCTGGATCAACGCCAGCAGATTTCATAAAAGCTAGGGCCCGCCCGATTTCACTGGCCATCTGTTCGTAGCGCACGCCTACCGATGAATCACGGATGAATCCCTTGTTCCACTCATGAACCTGTCGAAGATCTGCAAAACCACCTTGGGTGAATGCGCGCACTAAGTTAAGCGTTGCCGCCGAAGTGTTGTAAACACGGACCAAGCGATGTGGATCGGGCGTCCTTGAACTTTCAGTGAATTCAAGATCATTGACGGCATCTCCACGGTATGCAGGCAGAGTTATATCTCCTCGAGTCTCCAAATCATTTGAGCGAGGCTTTGCAAATTGGCCAGCCATGCGACCAACTTTTATGACGGGAAGGCTTGAGTGGTACTGCAATACCGCGGCCATCTGCAAAATAGTTTTAATGCGATTTCGAATTGAATCAGCCGTCGCCGCAGCAAATGTCTCCGCACAATCCCCGCCCTGCAACCAAAAACCCTTACCATCGGCGGCTAAAGCAATGCGTGCCTTTAAATCATCGCACTCACCGGCAAAGACCAATGGAGGAAAAGATTTCAACTCTATAACAGCTGCTTTAATCGCTGGACCGTCTGGCCCGCCCGGCCAATTAGGTTGCTGGGCGGCAACTAGGCCAGGTGTAAAGAGAGTATCCAGCGATGAGTTCATGAGGATAAGAGTAGAGAGTTCTAGGTTGTCGCGGGATGCGATTAGCCAAAGAAAATCTCGGCCTCCTTGTATCGCTCAATTGGAACCAATTTAAGTTTTTCAGTAGCCGATGCAAGCGGGACTCGGACTATGTCTGTGCCGTGAAGTGCGACCATTTTGCCCCAATCCCCCTCATGAGCGGCGGTAATCGCATGTAAACCAAAGCGGGTAGCAAGCACTCGATCAAAGGCCGTAGGAGTTCCGCCGCGCTGAATATGTCCAAGAACAGAGGTACGCGCCTCTTTACCGGTTTTCGCTTCGATCTGCTGAGCGAGCCAATCTCCGATTCCTGCCAACTTAACGTGGCCAAATGAATCAAGGCTCTGATCCTTCACCGCCATATCGCCATCTTGAGGAATTGCACCCTCTGCAATAACGATGATCGGAGAGTAGTGAGACTTGAATCGAGACTCGACCCATTCGCAGACCTTATCGACTGAGAATTTCTGCTCTGGAATCAAGATACATGCAGCCCCTCCTGCAAGACCTGCATGCAAAGCGATCCAGCCAGCATGGCGACCCATGACCTCAACGATTAATGCGCGATGGTGGGACTCGGCCGTTGTATGTAAACGATCAATCGCTTCAACTGCGATATTGACTGCAGTATCAAATCCAAATGTGTAGTCGGTATTATCTAAATCATTATCGATTGTCTTGGGAACGCCAACGACTTTAACGCCGAGTGAGTCGAGTTTCGTTGCGACTCCAAGAGTATCTTCGCCGCCGATAGCGATGAGTGCATCAATTCCAGCTTTAGCTAGATTCTCTTTAATCTTCTCAACTCCACCCTCGATCTTAAAAGGGTTAGTGCGTGAAGATCCAAGAATTGTTCCACCACGAGGCAGGATTCCTCGAGTCGTTTCAATAGTCAGAGGCATGGTTAATCCCTCAAGCGGGCCTTTCCAGCCATCACGAAAACCAACAAACTCATGTCCATACTCTTTGACGCCCTTGCGGACAACGGCACGGATAACAGCATTTAAACCTGGGCAATCTCCACCACCAGTAAGTACACCAATACGCATTTTAAACTCCACTACGAAAGAATCTTTAACGAAGGGCTATGTCAATCATTCTTCGCCCTACCTGTGGTCAACGCTGACTAGGACAGTCTAGCCTTGCGCTATGGCTAATCGACAACTCATCGCCGGCGTGGATTCATCGACCCAATCGGTAAAGGTGGTAATTCGTGATGCCCATACAGGTGAGTTATTGCGAGAGGGACGTGCGCCACATCCCGATGACACCGAAGTCGATCCCGCGCTTTGGAAATCGGCCCTTGATGCCGCGATTGTAAGCGCCGGTGGATTAGATGGTGTCGCTGCGATTTCAATTGCTGGGCAACAACATGGAATGGTCGCACTCGACAATGATGGCGGCGTAATTCGTCCCGCGCTTTTATGGAATGACACTCGCTCGGCACAAGCTGCCCTTGATTTAAATCGTGAAGAGGGTGGAGATGCCGAGATTGCAAGAAAAGTTGGCTCAGTCTTAGTCGCATCCTTTACTGCAACAAAACTACGCTGGATGGCCGATAACGAACCAGACAATGCTGCCAGGGTCGCATCAGTTGCACTTCCCCATGACTGGTTGTCATGGCAGTTACAAGGTGGGAAAAACCTAGAGAGATTATTTACCGATCGAAGTGATGCCTCAGGAACTGGCTATTTCGATCCAACGACATCGCATTACCGTGAAGATATTCTCCGTCTTGCACTTCGCCACGATAGCGAAGTGATGTTGCCTCGAATAATTCTTCCCCATGAGTTCGGAGGTGTGACCACATCGGGTATTCCAATCGCTGCCGGTGCCGGCGATAATGCCGCTGCAGCCCTTGGTCTACAATCACAACCGGGCGACGTTGTTATCTCACTTGGAACGAGTGGGACTGCCTTTGCAGTCTCAGATACACCAACCCATGATTCAAGCGGAGCAGTTGCAGGCTTTGCCGATGCAACCGGGCGTTTCTTACCGCTTGTCTGCACGCTCAATGCTGCACGAATTTTAGATGCGGCAACACGCATCTTAGGAGTATCACATAACGATGTTGGTGAATTGGCATTGACATCAATACCCGGTGCACATGGATTAACGCTTTTGCCATATTTTGAAGGTGAACGAACACCTAATCGCCCGAATGCAACTGGAACCTTTACTGGAATGAATCTGAATAACTCAAACCCATCTGACATCGCACGCGCCATGATTGAGGGCATGTTGTGCGGCTTAACAGATGCAGTTGATGCCCTCATCGAGTTAGGGGTAAGTGTTAACAGAGTTTTGATTATCGGCGGAGCTGCTAAAAATCCAGCAATCCCTGTTATTGCAAGTGCCCTTTTAGGACGCGAAGTAGTTGTTCCACCAGCAGGTGAATACGTCGCCGATGGTGCAGCTAAACAGGCAGCTTGGGCGCTGCTAGGTGAGATGCCTTCGTGGGATCTTGGTGAAGTTTCGCACCACTCTGCACCATCAACGCCAGCTGTTATGGATCACTATAGAACTCTGCGCGATAACACAGCCGACTGGTAGAAAAAAATTAACTGGTAACTCGCACACCTTTACCAACAACGATTACCCCACCAGGGCTAATTGTAAAACGTTGACGGTCGCGTTCTATATCAACACCTATTTGTGCACCCGGTTCGACATAGACGTTTTTATCCAGAATCGCATTACGGATGATCGCCTTATCGCCAATGTAGACAGAGGGCATGAGGACAGAGCCTTCGATAAGAGAGCCCCGGCCTACGGAAACATCATATGAAATCACAGAGTTATGCAGAATTCCGCCTGAGATAATCGTTCCAGCGCCCACGATTGAGTCATGCGCGGCACCACCCTCGCTAAATTTTGCAGGTGGCAATGATGGTGGATTTGTTAATAGCGGCCATTCACGGTTATAGAGATTAAAGATTGGATGAACCGATACTAAATCCATATGTGCGTCGTAATACGCATCGATTGAGCCAACGTCGCGCCAATAGCCCTTATCTCGGTCGGTCTCACCAGGAACCACGTTATTGGCAAAGTCATAAACCTTTGCAACGCCATTATTAGTTAAGAAAGGAATAATATTTGCGCCCAAATCATGGCGCGATTCAATATCTTCGGCATCGATAATCAACGCCTCTTCCATTACATCGCGTTTAAAAATGTAGTTGCCCATTGATACTAAAGATAAATCTGGGTGACCGGGCATCGCAGGCGGATCAGATGGCTTTTCGTGAAAGGCTTTAATCGTAACTCCATCATCTTCGAGCTCAATTACTCCGAATTCATGCGCCTCTGAGCGTGGCATACGGATGGCTGCAACGGTAACGCCGGCACCAGATTCGACATGCTGCTCAAACATCTGACCTGGATCCATGCGATAGACGTGATCTGCACCGAAAACCAATACATGCTTTGGATTCTCATCGTGAATTAAATTAAAGTTTTGCAAAATCGCATCGGCACTTCCTGTATACCAACGAGGACCTAGCCGTTGTTGGGCAGGCACTGGGGTGATGTAGTTTCCAAGTAAGGCCGACATTCGCCAAGTAGTTGTTATATGTCTATCGAGTGAGTGCGACTTGTACTGCGTCAAAACCGCTACTTTCAACATATTGGCATTTACTAAATTCGAGAGAACGAAATCAATCAATCGATATGAGCCACCAAATGGAACTGCTGGTTTGGCTCTATCTGCCGTTAGGGGCATCAAACGCTTACCTTCACCGCCGGCAAGTACTATCCCCAGCGGGAGTTTAAGCTTTGCCATGCGCTAACGATAGCCTGTACCTCTTGGTCAGGATAGGGGAAATCAATGAGCGATCTGAAAATTGGAATCGTTACTAAAGAGTGGCCCCCCGCTATTTACGGCGGTGCTGGAGTTCATGCTCTGCAGTTAACGCAGGCCCTTCGCGCCACCAAGGAAGTAACTGTTGAGGTTCACTGTTTTGGAGGCTCTCGTGATGATGCCTTCGGATATGCAACGCCATCAGAGTTTGTCGATGCAAATCCAGCAGTGCAGGCTCTCGTTACCGACTTGGAGATTGCATCCAAGCTCAACAACATCGATGTCGTTCATTCGCATACTTGGTATGCAAATATGGCTGGACATATTGCCTCTCTACAATTCCAAATCCCCCATGTTGTCAGCGCGCATTCACTTGAACCGCTTCGTCCGTGGAAAGCCGATCAGTTAGGCGGCGGTTATGCAATCTCATCATGGGCAGAGAAAACAGCCTACGAATCAGCGGCTGCAATTATCGCGGTCAGCGATGGAATGCGCGCCGATGTCCTGGCCGCCTATCCAACTATCGACCCTAATAAAGTTGTAACGATAAGAAATGGGGTTGATACTGAAAAGTTCGCGCCTCATCACGATCCTTCGGTCGCAGTTAAATACGGTGTCAACGGGCGATACGCAATTTTCGTAGGTCGCATCACGCGACAAAAGGGTTTGGCGCACTTATTGCGCGCATGGAAAGACGTCCCGAACGAGTATGGGTTAGTTCTTGCGGCAGGAAGCCCTGATGAGGAGGGAATCGGCGCAGAAGTTGCCAGCCTTATCACTGAACTACAAAAAACGCGCACAAATGTATGGTGGATAAAAGATATGTTGCCGCATGCCGAATTAACCGTACTTCTAACTGGTGCAGATTTATTTATCTGCCCTTCGGTCTACGAACCCCTTGGAATCGTGAACTTAGAGGCGATGGCATGTGAAACGGCCGTCCTTGCATCTCGCGTAGGTGGAATACCCGAAGTTGTCGCGCACAAAGTGACCGGCGAGCTCGTTGATTACAACGGCGATGCAGCTCCTTTCGAGAAGGCTCTTACAGAATCAATTTCGAATTTAATGTCGCAGCCCGAGTTACTTAAGAAATATGGTGCTGCGGGAAGATCGCGCACTGTCAATGAATTCGGTTGGGATGAAGTAGCTGCAGCAACTATCGCCCTTTACCGTCGTGTGTTGGCTTAGATGACTCGCAAATCCTGGATCCAGTTTGGCATTCTTGGCTTTCTTTGGGGAATTCCATACCTTCTCTTGAAGGTAGCTGTTGTAGATATTCCACCACCACTTATCGTTGCTGGGCGCACGATAATCGGTGCTGCGATATTGATTCCCATCGCTATCCATAGAAAGAGTTTTATGGATGCCGTAAGAGGCATCAAATACGTTCTTCCATATGCCTTTCTAGAAATGGTCGGACCTTGGATTCTCATTACAACTGCTGAAAAAGAGATCTCTTCGGGCCTTACGGGATTACTAATAGCGACCGTTCCAATTTTTGCCACGATCTTTACATCGATGCGCGGTGATCACTCTGTCTGGCAGCCCAAACGCATCTTCGGGTTAATCGTAGGCTTTATAGGAATCATCGCTCTCGTTGGAATTGAATCTTTTAATGGAGATAGCAATCCGAAAGCAATCGCTATGGTAATTCTCTCAGCAATTCTCTACGCATATGCCGTTTTAATGGTGACATCGAATCTGCCTGGGGTAGATGGTGTAGCAATCAATGGCTTAGCGATGGGAATTACATTTCTCTTTTATCTTCCTATCGCAATTGCAACCTGGCCAAGTAATCCAGTCTCCATCAAGTCAATTGCAGCCCTCGTCGCCCTCGGCGTCTTTTCAACGGCGATCGCCTTCATGCTCTTCTTCGCCGTCATCGTTGAGATCGGTACAGCTCGAGGATCATTGACGACCTATGTAAATACAGCAGTAGCAGTCGTCCTTGGAATAATTATTTTAAAGGAGCCAATAACTCTGGGAATAATCGTCGGACTGCCACTTGTTGTGCTCGGTTCTTATTTGGCCAGCCGAAAATCGAAGTTAGTGGTTATCGCCGAAGCCTAGGCGCTCTAATAACTTAGGATCGCGCTGCCACTCTTTTGATACCTTAATATGTAGTCCTAAGAAAATCTTTGCAACGAGCGCACGTTCAATATCGGCACGTGCGCGTATCCCGATCTCTTTTAAGCGAGAGCCCTGATGGCCAAGTAAAATCGCTCGCTGTGAATCTCGTTCAACGTGAATAGTTGCATGCACATCGTAAAATGGACGTGAACCCTTTTCTTCTCGCTCACCAAACTCATCTATTGTGACCATAATCGAGTGAGGAAGCTCCTCGCGTACATCTTGCAGGGCGGCCTCACGGATGTACTCACAGATCAACTGCTCAATCGCTTGATCACTTGTGGTGCCAGCTGGGTAATAGGCCGGTCCAACTGGAAGATTGTCGCCTATGAGCTGATTGAGTAAATCAATTTGATTATGAATGGCTGCAGAGACAGGAATGATTTCATCCCATACAAAGCCCTGTGCCAGCGCCATAATGCCGGTAAGACGCAACGCTAGTTTTTCCTTAGAGATCAAATCTGTTTTGGTAATAACTGCAAACTTTTTAGCACGTGGGTGTTTGGCGATCTCTGCCGAAATGAATAAATCTCCAGCGCCAGATGTCTCATCGGCTGGAATACACATAATGACGATATCAACCGAGTCCATGCTTTGATCTACAACTGCATTAAGCCGATGCCCCAAAAGCGTCTTGGGTTTATGAACGCCAGGTGTATCGACAAGTACTGCTTGAAAATCTGGACC
>WLHG01000025.1 GCA_009702845.1 Actinomycetota bacterium | reverse complement strand
TCAAAGTCATCATCGACAAGATGAGCGATCCATATTTGATGGGTGCTTCAATTGACTTCGTAGATACGATCGAGAAGCAGGGTTTTACTATTGATAATCCCAATGCAGGCGGCTCGTGTGCCTGCGGCGATTCATTTAATTAAAGCTAAGCGCTTTCTTTCAACCTAGCCCTATGAAAATCGGTGTTGCTGGCTCGGTCGGTCTTGATCATTTAATGACCTTTTCTGGAAAATTTACCGACTCACTCGTCGCCGGTTCTCTAGAAAAAGTATCTCTCTCTTTTCTTGTCGATAGCCTGGATGTGCGCCGTGGCGGTTGTGCTGCAAACATCGCATTTGGAATGGGCGTCTTAGGTTTAAACCCTGTTCTTATTGCCGCCGTTGGAAAAGATTGGCCCGACTACGAAGCCTGGTTATCTCGTCACGGTGTAGACACTTCGCATGCACTGGTCTCTGAAACTCTTTACACCGCCCACTTCATGGTTACAACTGATGATGATTTAAATCAGATCGCATCGTTTTTTCCAGGGGCGATGAGCGAGGCTAGAAATATCGAACTAGGTCCCATCATGGATAAATCGGGGCGCTTCGATATGGTTGTAATTTCACCCGATGATCCAGAGGCGATGTTGCACCACTCAGATGTGTGCCGCCAGATGGGAATTGCATTTGCCGCCGATCCATCCCAGCAAATGGCTCGAATGAGCGGGGATGAAATCAAGCTTTTGATCGACGGGGCGGCATATCTATTCATGAACGAGTATGAGCTTGCCCTAGCCATGCAAAAGACCGGCTGGTCCGATGCCGAGATTCTTAGCCGCGTAAAAGTGCGCGTGGTAACCCTGGGATCAAAGGGTGCAAAGGTTGAGAGTGCTGGGCACGAGAGCATTCTGGTGGGCTGCCCCAAAGAGAAATCTAAGACCGATCCAACGGGCGTCGGTGATTCATTTCGATCTGGCTTCATCGCAGGTCTTGCATGGGGCTTAAATCACGAGCGATGTGCCCAGCTGGGTTCATTAATAGCGACGTATGTCATCGAAACGATGGGAACCCAGGAATATCGATTTACTGGGGATGAGTTTGTTGCACGCTTTGAGCAGGCCTATGGCAAGAGCGCTGCATCGGAAATTTCCGCACATATCAAGGCTTAACGTGTGCTCATAGCCACATAGGTGGGGCTAGTAGTCGATACGAAGTTTTCTTAGGTTGGCCTATATCCTTACCCTCATGTCGCGACAGAAAATCAAGAGCCTTCGCGCTCTGGCCCTGCTTATCCCAGCCCTGTTTTTAACGGGCTGCTCGAAGGTCTCTGAACTTGGATTCCCAGAAGGTGCATCAAGTGTTAATGACGAGTCCTTAAGTTTGTGGCAAGGGGCATGGATCGCCGCCGGAGTCGTTGGCGTTGCAACGTTGATCTTAATTTTGTGGCCAGCGGTTTTCCACCGGGGCAAGAAAGATGGTCCAGAGTTTCCCAAGCAGACCCAGTACAACGTCCCTATTGAGATTATTTATACGATCATCCCTTTCATCATCGTCGCTGTCATGTTTTATTACACAGCTAAAAAAGAAACTGCAATTACAGCCAAGAGCACATCGGCTATTCATGAAATCTCAGTCACTGGCATGCAATGGTCATGGCAGTTCGCATATCCTGAGGCAGGTCCAGATGCAGTGGTAACTGGCACCCCTGCACAACCACCCACATTGGTAGTTCCTCAGGGAGAACGAGTCAGATATACGATTATCTCTAATGACGTAATCCATGGATTTTGGATTCCCGCCTTTATGATTCAAATGCAAAACTTGCCCGGTGTAACTAATCACCTTGAGTTCACTGCAAATAAAATAGGCGAGTATCCAGGACGCTGCAATATTTTATGTGGTCGTGCACACTCACAGATGGTTTTCACCGTAAAGGTCGTATCTCCAAGTGATTACGCGGCATATCTTCAGACTCTAAAGGGGAGCCAAGCATGACAACATATGCACAAAGCCCAACCAACACAGAGTTAGCGGCAATTCCTGCGGCAAAGGGCAAGAACTTTGTTAAGTGGATAACCTCAACCGATCACAAGACAATCGGCTACCTCTACTTAATGACCTCCTTTGCATGGTTCCTCATTGGTGGAATTCTTGCTTTGGCTCTTCGTAGCGAATTAGCACGACCAGGTATGCAGTTTTTAAGTTATGAGCAGTACAACCAGATCTTTACAATGCATGGAACGATCATGCTTTTGATGTTTGCTACTCCGCTCTTTGTTGGCTTTGCAAATGTGGTCATGCCGTTGCAAATCGGCGCGGCCGACGTGGCCTTCCCTCGTTTGAATATGTTGTCCTACTGGCTATACCTATTCGGCGGAACGATGGCATTTGCCGGCTTCTTATCACCCGGGGGCGCAGCCTCTTTCGGTTGGACCGTTTATGTTCCACTATCTAATGCAACGTATTCCCCTGGAATCGGCGCCGATCTTTGGCTTATTGGTCTAGCGATCAGCGGTATCGGAACAATTCTCGGCGGCGTTAACTTCATTACAACAATATTTACAATGCGCGCACCCGGTATGACGATGTTCCGTATGTCAATCTTCTCGTGGAACGTTCTTCTGACTTCAATTCTTGTTCTACTTGCATTCCCTCCACTTGCAGCAGCCCTTCTCGGTCTTGAATCTGATCGAATCTACGGTACGCATTTATTTGATCCGGCAAATGGTGGCGCGATGCTCTTCCAGCACTTGTTCTGGTTCTTCGGCCATCCCGAGGTTTATATTTTGGCGCTTCCATTCTTTGGAATCGCTACAGAAATCCTGCCCGTCTTTAGCCGTAAACCAATCTTTGGTTACAAGGGCCTCATTGCAGCAACGATTGCAATTTCAGCGCTCTCTGTTTCGGTCTGGGCACACCACATGTTTGCAACAGGCCAGGTTTTGTTGCCCTTCTTCTCCTTCATGACATTTCTTATCGGCGTTCCAACAGGTGTTAAGTTCTTCAACTGGATCGGCACGATGTGGCGCGGTCACGTAACTTTTGAAACTCCAATGCTCTGGGTAATGGGTTTTCTCGTAACCTTCTTATTCGGTGGCCTTACTGGAATCATCTTGGCTTCGCCTCCGCTGGACTTTGCCGTCTCGGCTAGCTACTTCGTTGTGGCCCACTTCCATTACGTTCTCTTTGGAACCGTTGTATTTGCGATGTTTGCCGGCTTCTATTTCTGGTGGCCAAAGATGACGGGCAAGATGCTCAATGAGCGTCTTGGCAAAATCCACTTCTGGACGACTTTCGTCGGCTTCCACTTAACTTTCCTCATTCAACACTGGTTAGGTATTAAGGGATTCCCACGACGCTACGCCGATTACCTTGCAACCGATGGCTTTACATTTATGAACACAGTTTCAACCGTCGGTTCATTCCTATTAGCGTTTTCTATGATTCCATTCATGATCAATATTTGGATCACGCGCAAAGCACCATTGGTCGGCGTCGATGATCCTTGGGGCTATGGAGCATCCCTTGAATGGGCGACTTCATGCCCACCACCGCGCCATAACTTCTTAACGATGCCACGTATTTCAAGTGAGCGTCCCGCCTTTGATCTTCACCACCCACATATCAAGACAGAGGGGCATTGATTTCTTATGAAGGTTAACTGGCAGTTATTTGGCGGTCTCTCCATTTTTTATGTCATCATGACGGTTATTTATTGGAATGTAGGAGGAGAGCCCGTCGGTATCGGCGGAATGCTTCTAGCTGCATGTTTGGCTGGAATGGTTGCCTTCTACCTCTGGTTTACGCAAAAACGCATCGGCGTTATTTTGCCGGAAGATAATGTAACTGGTGAAATCGTAGATGGTGCCGGCGAGCTGGGATTCTATAGTCCTCACTCATGGTGGCCGCTTCCTGTTGCTTTAAGTGCCTGCACGATGGGACTTGGATTAATTATCGGTTGGTGGTTAACGCTCATTGGAGTCGGCGCGATCATGATCAGCATAATCGGCATGGTTACCGAATATGAGAAGCCAATAACTAACGCCTCACACTAATTTAATCAGTTGAAAACTGCCCGGTTAGCTCCTTATATTTTTGTTCTTCTCTGGAGTACGGGTTTTATAGGCGCCAAATATGGGCTTCCATATGCTGATCCATTCATTTTTTTATCGGTTCGAGTTCTTATTGCAGGGGCTATTCTCTTCATCATCGCCCTAGCAATGAAGATGCCAGTGGCAATTGGCGCGAGTGCGGTATCTCGCTCGGCGCTGATTGGGTTTTTTCTCCATGCCTGTTACTTAGGCGGAGTGTTTTACGCACTCTCAGTGGGCTTATCGGCCGGCGTTGCCGCCGTTGTCACTAGCTTGCAACCAGTTCTGGTCTCAGTTCTAGCCGTTAAATTCCTCGGGGAAAGGCTCCGAAGAGTTCAAGTTCTTGGTCTAGTAATTGGCCTGACTGGAGTTGTTCTTGTTTTGGGGCCAAGCTTTAATGCGCATTTTCCCATTTCGGGAATCGTAGCTATTACAGTCGGTCTGATTGGAAGCACTGGAGCAACACTGCTACAGAAAAAGCTCGGATCTGGCATCCCCTTGGTATCTGGAACCGCCTATCAATATCTTGCAAGCGGTGTGATTCTTGCAGTCTTCGCCTTTGCCACGGGGGAGACATCGATTCAATGGAGCCATACCTTCATTCTCGCTTTCATCTGGCTCATCGCCGTTCTTTCAGTTGGCGCGGTGCTTTTGCTTTTATGGTTACTCAACAATGCAAGCACGGCATCGGTCTCATCACTGTTTTATTTGATCCCGCCGGCAACTGCCATTGAGGCCTACTTTTTATTCGGCGAAAAAGTAAACACCCAAGGCCTCCTTGGAATAGGAATAACGGCCCTGGGCGTTTATCTAGTAATTAGTTCAGCGAACTAGTGGTGCTCGATCTCTTTTAGATCCGCCGCTGTCACCTTTGGAACGGCAACTGCATGAGCCTTACTCAAACGCATGCGCAGCTTGTTCTTAAAGGCTCCTGGGCGCTTGACTCCACGAGCATCTGTCATTTCGATTTCAAGTGCTGCTGGCTGTTCGTGGGATGTAAGTATCCAACGCTTTTGCGCTGAAATTGGCTCGTGCACTTCTACAAACTCACCACTTGGCATACGAACCAATCGGCCAGTCTCTTTTCCATGCAAGACGAGATCACGATCGGCCCGCTGAAGTGAGAGACATAGGCGCTTAGTTATAACAAATGCAAGTGGCGGAAGTACGAAGATACCGATTCTTGAGAACCACATGATCTGATTGATCGAGAGAGAAAATGCAGTTGCGAATATATCGTTACCACCATTGATCAGAGCCACCATTACAAAAGTAATTGACATGACGCCAAGAGCGGTACGGTTAGGAACGTTGCGGGGACGATCTAATAAATGATGTTCGCGCTTATCGCCCGTAATCCAACTTTCAATGAATGGATAGAGCGCCATTCCAGTAAATAAAATACCTGGAACGATCAGCGCTGGGATCAAAATATTCCACGAGATAGTATGCCCAAATGCATGTGTCTCCCAAGGTGGCGCCATACGAACTAATCCATCGAGCCAACCCATGTACCAATCGGGCTGTGAACCGGCAGATATCTGCCCAGGTGTGTACGGACCGTATAACCAGATGGGGTTAATCGATGCAACGGCCGAAATAAAGGCGGTCACTCCAAAGACGATGAAGAAGAAGCCGCCAGCCTTTGCCATGTAGACAGGCAGGATTGGATGTCCAACAACATTCTTTTCAGTCTTACCTGGACCTGGAAACTGTGTGTGCTTCTGGTACCAGACGAGCATGACGTGAATAGTAATGACTGCCAGAAAGATTCCCGGAATCAAGAGAACGTGAAGTGTGAAGATGCGGGGGATAAAACCAACGCCCGGGAAGCCGCCACCGAATAAGAAGAAGGAGATATATGTTCCAACGAGTGGGATAGCTTGAATAATCGCCGATGTAATGCGAAGCCCTGTACCTGATAGAAGATCATCTGGAAGTGAGTATCCAAAGAGACCTTCAACTAGGCCAAGAGTCACCAAGATAATTCCAAGAATCCAGTTGAACTCACGTGGCTTTCTGAAAGCGCCAGTAAAGAAAACTCGAAGTAAGTGAGCCACGATCGCGGCCATGAATATATTTGCCGCCCAGTGGTGAATCTGGCGCATTAACAATCCGCCGCGAACCTCAAAGGAGATATCGAGAGTGGATGCGTAAGCGGCCGACATTTTCAATCCCTTAAGGGGTTCATAAACACCCTCATAAATCACATCGCGCTGTGATGGATCAAACCAAAGAGTTAAGAATGTACCCGAAAGCAGCAAGATGATGAAAGAGTACATACAGACTTCACCGAGCATGAAAGACCAGTGGTCAGGAAAGACCTTGTTGAGTGATTTCTTAACCCAACCGGCGGCGCCGATTCGCTCATCTACGTAGTTGGCGACTGCGCCAATTCTTTTCTCTCCAGTTGTCATTGTGAGTTACGCTCCCAGAAGCTAGGTCCGACGGGTTCACTAAATGGTGCACGTGCAACTAAATAGCCTTCGCCATCAACCGTGATATCTAACTGCGGTAGTGGGCGAGCAGCCGGCCCGAAGATAACTTTGGCCCCACGTGTAACATCAAAAGTTGACTGATGACACGGGCAGAGCAGATGTTTTGTCTGTTGTTCGTAGAGTGCAACTGCGCAGCCCATGTGTGAACAGATCTTTGAGAAGGCGATAATTCCTTCGTGGGTCATCGCCAGCTTTTCTGGAGTTAATTGAAAATCCTCAGGGCGAAGGCGGATAAGAAGGACTGGATCCTTGGCTATATCGGTCAGCAATCGCTCTTCGCCTTCTTCAATAGCCGGCAGAGTCTGCACGACCGCGCCAACTTCAAGATCTGAAGCCAAAATTGGTCGATTTCCCGGGTCCGTCACTAGACGAGTTCCCGCTTTCCAGCTCGTTGTCTCCAACTGCTTCTTTGGCAATGGGCCTAAATCACGCAGAAGCAAGACTGGGGGTAGGGCAAAGAGGCCCATAGATACTGCAAGGGAGCGCTTAATCAACTTACGCCGGCCAAGCTTTACTCCAGCAACACCATCTTTTACGGTCTTAACAAAATCTTCGCGATCTTCATTACTGGAGCGAAATTCGTGACGGTGATTAACAACTTCAGTCTCTGGCATCAACGTTTTAGCCCAGTGAATTGCAGCCATTCCTAGGAAGAAGAGCGACATCGCCATTCCAATTCCGAGGCCTAGTTGATGGGCATTTTGATTACCCATCACTGGGATGAAGATGAAAATATCATCTGCAATAAAGACATATGAATAGATAAGTAAGAGTGATCCAACACCAGAGAGAGCAAAAAGGATCGCCACCTGTTGTTCGGCGCGCTTTTCAGAGCGTGGATTTAAATCTGCAGCTCGCGCAACATGGACCGGAGTTCCTGGATCCTCGAAGGATTCGATTTCGTTAGACACAGTACTCATCTCGCTTTCGTTGTTAACCAGACTGCAACGGCAATGAGCAGTCCAAGACCTAGAATCCAAATAAGTAGACCTTCAGTGACGGGCCCAATTCGACCCATCGTTGCTCCACCAAGATTTGGTTCGGCTTCGGCTGACTTGATCCATTTAATGAGTGAGAGTTTTTCAGCTGGAGTAATTGTCTTATCGCTAAATACCGGCATTGACTGCGGACCGGTTATCAGCGCTTCATAAATATATTTTGGATCAACACCCATCAATGTAGGTGCGTACTTTCCTTCTGTGAGGGCGCCACCTTGACCGGCAAAGTTATGGCACATCGCGCAGTTATTGCGGAAAAGCTCGCCGCCCTCTGCTGTGTTTCCATCGCGCTCATAATTTAACTGCGCATCCGTTGGAATTGCAGGGCCAGGTGCCAGAGAGGCAACGTAAGCAACGAGTGCTGCAGTCTGTTCTGCGTTGTAGACCGGCTCTTTTCTAGCGGCCTGGGTGCTCATATCGGCCATTGGCATACGGCCAGTACCAACTTGGAAATCTACAGAGGCTGCGCCAACGCCAATCAAAGAGGGAGCAATTGCGCCGCCTTCAGCGTTTAAGCCATGACAAGAAGAGCAACCTTTAAGAAAGATCTGCTTCCCCTCATCGATTGCCGCAGAGCGGTCAAAAGTTGTTGGAGCCGCCTTTATCGTTGCACTTGCCACGTTAAAAGTGGTGCCGATTCCAAGGAGTGCAACGACAAGAAGAAGTGGTGCTGCGGCCTTGTGACGGCGATAGCTAGAAAGACGCTTCACGTGTTTTCTGTACTCCCTTATTTAATGAGGTAGATCGCGGAAAAGAGTGCGATCCACACTACGTCGACGAAGTGCCAGTAATACGAAACAACGATAGCTGTAGTTGCTTGGCCGCTGGTAAAGCGACGGGCCTTGGATACGCGAACGATGACGATCAAAAATGCAATCAATCCACCTGTTACGTGAAGACCGTGAAAACCAGTAGCAACGAAAAAGACAGAGCCATATGCAGTCGATGAAAGAGTCAGACCTTCATGTACAAGAGATGCGTACTCATAAATCTGTCCCGCAACGAAGAATGCACCCATTAAGAATGTAAGTGAGAACCATTCGCGCATTCCCCATTTATTAATCTGGTACATCTTGCCCGTCTTGCGGTTTTGAAAACGCTCAGCAGCAAAGACGCCAAACTGGCAGGTCACTGAAGAGAGAACAAGAACCGTTGTATTGAGAGCGGCAAATGGGATGTTCAGAATATGGTTTGACTCCAACCAAATCTCTGGTCCTTGCACTCCACGCGTGGTGAAATAGATCGCAAATAACGCTGCGAAGAACATCAGTTCGCTGGAGAGCCACACGATGGTGCCAACTGCTACGGCGTTTGGTCGTGTGATTTTATGGTGGGCCGATACGGCTGCGCTAGACATGGGGGCGATTATTCCCTAAAAGCCCCCCGCTGTCCTGCAGCAGGGCGTGATATGGCTCGGGTTTGCTCCCCTTTTTGAATGAAACAGGTCACGTCTTTGAGAGGGCGATTCGGAGTTTTCGGCGATGAGTTCAGGAGTTAGAATCGACCTCATGAGCGAGCAGATTCTCAAAAAGCAGATAGTTATCTACTCCGATGATTCATCGGTCCGAGCAAGCATAATCGCATCCCTTGGCCGCCGAGTTGCAAGTGATCTCGCCGAACACACCATTCATGAATTTGCGACCGGTCCTGCCCTTCGCGCCTTTGTCGATTCTGGGGCTCCAGTTGATCTATTCATCCTCGATGGAGAATCTGCACCCGAAGGCGGATTAGGTATTGCCCGCCAATTAAAAGATGAAGTTTTCAACTGCCCACCAGTATTAGTTATCACTGGTCGCGTTCAAGATTCATGGCTAGCTGCATGGTCATTGGCCGAAGCATCTGTGGTTCACCCCATCGATCCATTTACGATGGCACAGACCGCTGCACAGTTGCTTCGCGGCAGCAAACTCGTCACCTCTTAATTACCAACGGCGACCACATCCACTTTGGTTGGATTAATCCATGGTTGCAAATATCTGGAGCAAAAACTTAGAGACCCTTGCACTCGGATTAGATTTAATACCTGAAGATGTTCAGTGGTGCATGCGAGAAATCCTCGAAGGTCGCGCCGAAACTGAGCGAATTAAAGAGTTCCTCTTGGCCCTGAAAGCAAAGGGGGAGACTTCAGAGGAAGTCGGAGCACTGGTCGCCCAGATGTATGAACATTGCGCCCCGATCAATATTTCAGTGCGCGCCGTCGATACCGTCGGAACTGG
>WLHG01000024.1 GCA_009702845.1 Actinomycetota bacterium | reverse complement strand
CGCAAGGTTGTCCTTGATGGTGACGAGCGCGCCCGCACAACTGCACGCGCCAAGAAGGCCAACCTCAACGTTTAAGCCGGTTTTGTCAGCGCATTAGGGTTGAATTAGGGCTGTGAGTACAGCGAACTTTAACCTTGTGCGCGGTACCAGTAAAAAGGCTGAACCCAAACTTTCGGCAGATCAATCTGCCGCCATTGCCCATCGCAGGTCCCCTTTAGTTGTACAGGGTGGACCGGGCACGGGTAAGACGACAGTTCTCATCGAAGCGGCGTTAGCGCGAATTAACGATGGTCAAAGCCCCGACTCTATATTGTTGCTGACCTTTGGTCGAGAGCGCGCATCCGAATTGCGTGATGCTATTGCCCTGCGAACAACCAAGACGATGTTTGAACCACTTGCCCGAACATTTCATTCATTGGCTTTTTCAATTTTGAAGATGAAGGCCGATAAGGGCGACCCTGAACCGATTCTTTTGAGTGGTCCCGAGCAAGAGAGTTACATTAAGGAGCTCCTCAAGGGTGACATCGAGGATGGATATAAAGAGTGGCCCGAGGATTTACATGCAGCACTAACAACTAATGGTTTCGCGCGCGAGCTTCGTGATTTGATTTTGCGCGCATCAGAGCGCGGGATCGGGCCAGCGCAGTTAGAGCAGCTGGGTACTGTAGAGGGTGAAAAGTATTGGTTTGCCGCTGCAAAGTTCTGGCAGCGGTATTTAAATTCGATGGTGATGCGCGAAATTAGTGCAACCGATGCCAAGATGCGAATTGATCCATCTGAACTTGTTTCGCGGGCAACTTTGCATTTGAACAACAACCCCGACGTATTAGCCAAACTGCGTGCGCGATTTAGCACGATCATGGTCGATGAATTTCAGGAAAGTGATCCTGCGCAACGGGCTTTGCTTGCAGCACTTGTCGGGGCCGATGTAATTATCTGCGCCGATGCCGATAGCGCTGTTGGTCGCTTTCGCGGCGCTGACCCTGATGGTTTAGCTGCAGCGTTGGATCCATATCGGGCACGTGAAATTATTTTGACTACGGTATATCGAAGTGGCAGAAAAATCTTCGATACTGGTCTCGCATTTGCACTGGAAATGCCCGGCTCCCATATCACCCGCAAACGCAGCTGTGGCAATGAAAATTCGGGCACGGTGGCAGTGCATCGCTTTAGATCTGGGGCAGAGGAAGCGGCATTTATCGCCCATCAATTTCGCAGTGCGCATCTGCGTGAGGGTATTTCTTATAGCGAGATGGCGGTTATTTTGCGCAGCCCTGGCCTTACCGCATCGGCGCTACGAAGGGCATTTTCATACGTTGGCATACCTGTAGCAAGTGAGCTACAGGCCTTAGCTGGAAATCCTGCAATCGCGCCCTTTCTATTATTAGCCCGCGTTGCAATTAAACAACAACCATTAAATCTTGATACGGCCGAGCGATTGTTGATGAGCGAGTTGGGTGGCGCAGATTCGATCTCACTTCGTCGCATCCGCAGAGCGATGATCGCCGCTCGAGCAGATGGTGATGAGCGTTCAGGTACTCAGTTATTACTGGATGCGATTAGTGATGGCGATATCGCAATCGAAGGCGCCGATTCGGTTATGCGAGTTCACGAGTTACTTGAAAAGGCCCGCGCCGTTGCTAGAAATAAATCGGCCCTTGCCGATGATTTGTTGTGGGCGATCTGGAGCAACGCAGTTGCAAGTGATGGCCAAAAACTCAGTGATGCATGGCGCAATCAATCACTGCGCCCTGGGGTTCGAGGCGCTGCGGCCGATCGTGATTTAGATGCGATGATGCAGTTGTTTGAATCGGCAGCCAGATACTCAGAACGCTTTCCACTTTCGGGACCAGCGGCCTTCATCGCCGAAATCGCAACTGAAGATATTGCTGGCGATGTAATCACGGCCAAGGGTGTGCGCCCAGATTTCGTTGAGATTCTCACTGTCCACAGCGCCAAGGGTCGCGAATGGGAATTAGTTGCAATCGCGGGCTTGCAAGAGGGCACATGGCCTAATTTAAAACAGCGCTCATCTTTACTGGGTGCTGAGCGATTAGTTGAGCGCCAACGAAACCCCGATATTCCACGTGATCAGTTAGATGTAATCGCCGCCAATGGCCTGATGCAGGACGAAGAGCGCCTCTTTCACGTGGCTCTATCCCGCGCCAAAGGCTCACTTTTCATCACTGCCGTACAGCGCGATGATGAAGAGCCATCGAAGTTCTTTAATGACATCGAAGATTTATTTAAGCTGCCTGAATCCACTGAAGAACCAGATGGCGACAGTGGGGCGCATGTAGAAGAACTCACATTTACTGAAGTCCCCCGTCCAATAACCGCGCCTGCGCTAGTTGCCGAACTTCGCAGCCAATTACTTGGCGAAAACGCGGCCACCGCTGCGGCGATACTCAAGGCAATGAGTGAAAATGGAGTCAAACTAGCTTCCACCGATTCATGGATTGGCTCTGTGGCGTTGAGTACCGATGCACCGGTTATTGATCCCGACAAAGAAGTCGTTGTATCTCCCAGTAGCGCCGAATCATTTGAAGAGTGTGGAGTCAAATGGTTTTTACAAAATAGCGGCGGCACAGATGGCGATAGCACGGCGCAAGTTCTTGGCTCCGCAATTCACGCATTTGCAGCAACTATGGTTCAAGAACCAGGCACTACAAAGGAAGAGTTAATTTCGAATCTACAGAGTTCATGGAAGCTCATCGATCCAGATTCAGGATGGGTAAGTGCTTCGCATTTAGAAAATGCCGTAGAGATGCTCGAAAAATTCGTTGAATACCATGTTAATACCACCCGAACCGTAGTCGATGCTGAAATAAAATTTGATGTGAAATTAGGTCGTGCTCGAATTAAAGGAAGTGTTGATCGTTTAGAAGTTGAAGCCGACGGTTCACTCTTTATCGTTGATTTCAAAACAGGTGGCACTGCAATTAGTGTTAAAGATGCCAAAGAGAACCTTCAGTTAGCCAGCTATCAACTCGGCATCGCCGAAGGTGGATTTACGCAAGGCGTGATAAGCGCTGGTGCCGAACTTGTCTATCTAGGTACTAGCACTGCCGGGGCAACGATTCGATCTCAACATGGAATCGTGGTAGACGAGATCAAAAGTAAACTTAATGAAATCGGCGAAGGCATGGGCGCTGCGACCTTCTTTGCAACGGTCAATAAGCGCTGTAAAGGCTGCCCAGTACGTAAATCCTGCCCCGTCCAAAGCGATGGTCGGACGGTGATCTCATGAGCCTGGATGCACAGTTCTCACCAGAAGAAATAATTGCCAAGCTTCAAGCACATCCTAAATTTGGCAAAACGATATCCCCAATAACCAAGTTTCAATCGGCAATCATTAGTAGCGATCTCGAACCATCTGTTGTCATTGCGGGTGCTGGATCAGGTAAAACAGAGACGATGAGCAATCGCGTTCTCTTCTTAGTGGCTAACGGTTTTATAAAACCCGATCAGATTTTAGGTCTAACCTTCACGCGCAAAGCGGCAGGGGAGCTCTCTGTGCGAATACGCAAACGACTTCGCCAACTCAAAGCGCTTCCTGAGTTCGGAAACATTCCCTCATTGGCAACATCGGTGACGACTTATCATTCCTATGCTGGGAAACTATTGAGCGAGCATGCAATTAGATATGGAATTGATGCCGATGCTGAACCACTAGGCGAAGCCGCGATTTGGCAGATCGCATCCGATGTCGTGCGTAACTGGTCCGATGATACGTATCGAAACCAGAGCGCAGTGAGTACAGTCATTAAGGATCTCTTGGGTCTTTCAAAGTTGATGCTTGAACATCAAGGTAAAGCTGAAGACATTGCAGCAATTGGCGAAGAGATTTTGCGGGAGTTGGCACCACTAGCCGGTGCGCGCAATGAAGAGGTTCGAGCCGTTGAGCGCGCAATGCTCCAACGCAATTCCCTCTTGCCTATGGTGGATGCTTTTATGCTACGACGCAAAGCGGCAGGTGAATTCTCATTCGATGATCAAATGTCATTGGCCGCCGATATCGCGCAAAACTTTACCGATGTTGGTGTATTAGAGCGTGGAAAATATCGAGTTGTGTTACTCGATGAATACCAAGACACTTCGCAATCTCAGGTGCGGATGCTTTCTTCCCTTTTTGGTGGTGGGCACCCAGTGATGGCCGTTGGAGACCCATCACAGGCTATTTATACCTGGCGCGGAGCTTCGGCCGGCACAATGGCATCTTTTACTAAGTATTTTCCTAAGTGCGCAGATCAAAGTGGCGTTGAAGAATTTACATTACCCACGACATTTAGAAATGATGTAATGATTTTGGCCGCGGCAAATCGCATTAGCGATGAGATTAAGTTGGCGGGTGGCCAAAGCGTTGTTGAGCTACAGGCGCGACCCGACGCTGGCGATGGCGAAATCGCCTATGGAATCTTTGAAACTATTGATGCCGAAGCTGCAGCCGTTGCTGAATATATAAAAGAAAACTGGAGCCCAACATCTGGCAAGAAAGCCGCTGTTCTAGTTCGCAAACGTGCTCAGATTACGGCGATAGAAAACGCACTTCGCGAACTAGGTCTGCCCGTTGAGGTAATAGGTATCGGTGGTCTGATTCACGTACCGGAAGTTGCCGATGTCGTATCAATGCTAAAAATAATTACTAATCCCGACTCAGGTTCATCTTTGATGCGTCATTTAACTGGACCGCGCATTAACTTAGGCCCGCGCGATATCGCAGCACTTGGTGCATTTAGCCGTGATCGTGCAAAAGAGCTCCATGCTGATTCGAAGAGCTTTATTAAGAAAATCGCCGCTGGAAACCCCGATCAGTTAGAGGCCGATGATCAATTTCCAGGCTCGATCATCGATGCCTTAGATGAGATTAATAATGCAAAAAAGAGTGGTTTTAGCGAAATTGGGTTTCAACGTTTAGTGAGTTTTGCTGGCGATCTACGTCGATTGCGTTCTCGCGCTGGGGGTCAGATCAGCGATTTAATAAGTGAGATTGAAAATTACTTAACGCTGGAGAGTGAGATAACTCTGCGCGATGGTTCTCAAACTGGTCGCAGACACCTCGATCGATTCTTAGATGAAGCGGCAAAATTTGAGCGCACCGGCGGCACAATCACTGCCTTTTTAGATTGGTTAGATGTAGCAGCCGATGCTGAAGGTGGGCTAAAAGCAGGCGCTCCTGACGTTCGCAGCGATGTAGTCCAGATTCTGACTATCCATATGGCAAAAGGCGCTGAGTGGGATGTGGTTGCGGTTCCGGGCTTGGCAGAGGGAACTTTCCCTGGAAATAATTCAAGTGATCCCGATAACTGGATAAAAAATGAGAAACACATTCCCTTTGCACTTCGTGGCGATGCTAATGAATTACCAGTCTTTTCCCTGCATGGTGTTACAAAAAATAGTGAGGCCGCGAAAGTAATTAAGGCATATGGTTCGCTTTGCTCTGAAAATATTAAGATGCGCGAAGAGATGCGACTTGCATACGTTGCCGTCACACGTGCTAAGTCGCATTTGATTTGCACAACATCGCGCTGGCGAGATGGTAGTCGAGCCGTTGAACCAAGTGAGATTTTCTACTTGATCGCTGGGGCCGCCAGCGCTCTCGGAGGTCTCATGCTCTCTGATGCACCTGCTCCGGGAGTTGGAGCTGAAAATCCCAGCATTGAAAATCCAATAATTGCGCCGTGGCCTTTTGATCAACTGGGTGATCGACGTACTGCCTTTAACGCAGCGATTGAATTAGTCAATGCCAGTCCAGCTCACACGCTGGAAGAAATCAACAACCTCGAAATTACTTCGTGGATCGATGATGCACAAGCTCTTATCACCGAAATCCAGCAGCGCTCACGAGGAGCAATACAAGTTCCACTGCCACCAAGGCTTTCAACATCAACGTTGGTTGCCTTGCATAAAGATCCACAAGAGCTGGCTCTAAGTATTCGCAGGCCAATGCCACGCGGGCAGGATCAATATTCGCGTCGCGGTACGGCCTTTCACTTATGGGTAGAGCGTCAATTTACCGATGCCGATACGTTATTTGGCGATGAGTATTTAGATTATTTAGATCCACTCGATGAGGATTCAAAGCTTGAGGATTTAAAGAAGGCTTGGCTTTCGAGCGAATTTGCTCATCGAACTCCTGTGCGCGTTGAAGTTCCCTTTGAAACGACTATTGCAGGCGTATTAATCCGCGGCCGCATAGATGCTGTTTATGCAACCGCTGATGGCTTTGAAGTCGTCGACTGGAAGACTGGATCTTCCATGTTAGGAGCATCGGCCGCGGTGCAGTTAGCGATGTATCGCCTAGCTTGGGCCAAACTATCTGGGGCCGATATCTCAACCGTGAGCGCAGCTTTTCACTACGTTCCGACATCTGTGACCGATCGCCCAGCCGACTTACTCGATGAAGACGCGCTGATCGCCTTGATTACTTCAATTGATTCAACTAGTTAAAACTAGTTAACTTCAATCTGCAGAGGTAAATGATCACTCATTCCTGAGTGCGGATAGTTAATGTGCCGCACATCTGCCGGTTTTAATCTCTGCGAAAGAAAATAGTCGATCTGCACTCTTGGCGACCAACTTGGAAATGTGCGCTGGGTTGCAAGGGAATTCCATCTAAAGCCCTGGACAAAGCGCGCAAATGGAATATTCAAATCCCCCATAATAATTATTTTGGATTTATCGGTGACACCTAATGTATTAGCCCAATGCTTGATTTTGACAAGCTGAAAAAAATTAAAGAATGGAACAAAGGAAAGGTGTGTATTAATCACTAACCAGCCATTGTCTAATACGGCACCGAGTGCGCTTCGAGGATGATCACGAACGTAGAAACGCTTCAATTTTCCATCAACTGGAAATGCCATCAGGACGCCAACGGGTGATCCTTTTAAATCCAAACGATGCCATGAAGTTACTGGAATCCGGGAAACCATTCCGATTCCATATCCGGGTAGGGCAATCTCACTTGTATTGGTTACAACTTTTTCATCGCTTTTATTCGGGTTACGCCAATCCTCATCGGGTGAACCCATAAGTGAAGGTGCAAAGGCCCAATGTTCGGCGGCCATCATCGCTGCAACATTTCCAACTTGGTTGTGGGTTCCAGAGCGAGCTAAGAAATAATCAACCTCTTGAAGTCCAAGCACATCACTATTTATATGGAGCACTTCGGCCTCAAGCAAAGCGGCGTTATCTGCCTCTTTATTGGGCGGCATCGCCTCTCCGTGCAGGAGATTCCACGATGTTATGCGCATGGGGCGATGCTAGTAGTCTGACGCCTAACATGAGCGCTCGAAACCAATCACTCTCACCGATCGACCGCGTTAGCCATTTACGCAACGATGCGGCGAATTTGGCCCTGCTCTGGGAATCTGCACAGATACTGCCCGTCATTGGTGGTCATATCGGTGCAAATGATGGCGAGCTTCGCTTTTTAACTGCCGAGAGCGTTGAATTCTTGGCGTCATCTTTTGAAACAGGTGAGCGATATTTCTTAGGTGTAGCAAGAGATGGTGGGCAGGCATATTTTGCGTGGCATACGTCATGGATAAACGAACCTGCCGATGAGAGCGTGAAGTTTGAGGGCTTTAGAACCCTACGTGAAGTTGGTGGAGATTTAAATGAAGTAGATCTAACTCTTGCAATGCACGCGGTTGGTTTAAGTAATTGGCATGCAACTCACCCGCGATGCTCGCGATGCGGCGCCGAAACCGTTAGCGATTTAGGTGGAAGTGTCCGTGTCTGCGTCAGTGACTCTTCTCAACATCATCCACGCACTGATCCAGCTGTTATCGTTTTAGTTAAAGATGCCGCCGATCGCATCTTGCTCGGGCATCAACCGATCTGGCCAGAAAAACGTTTCTCAACTTTCGCCGGATTTGTCGAACCAGGTGAATCCTTTGAAGAGTGCGTATCGCGCGAAGTCTTTGAAGAGGCCGGTGTCTACTGCAACGATATTAATTACTTAGCATCACAAGCTTGGCCATTTCCGGCATCGATCATGATTGCATTTGAAGCGATTACCGATCACCCAGATACTGCTAAAGCCGATGGATTTGAGATTACTGAGATTGCATGGTTTAGCCGAGAAGAGTTAAAAGCTGCAGTTGCATCAGGAGAGTTACTTCTACCTCCAACGATTTCAGTTGCCCGCAAAATGATTACAGGTTGGTACACCGCTAAATCTGGGTTTGGAGTTGCAGATTTAAATGGTGGAGAAAGTTGGAGAACGTGATCAGTAACTCTCCATTTTCTTATTTGATCCGCATCGAGGTCACCGGAGGTTGGAGACCTTGAGTAACGAGGTTCGCGCCGAAGAGATCCTTGAAGCTCTAGATAACGAACAGCGCGCAGTCGCACTCGTAACGCGCGGACCTGTCTGTGTTATTGCCGGCGCGGGTACCGGAAAAACCCGTGCGATTACACACCGTATTGCTTACGCCGCAGCAATCGGCGTGATGGATCCGCACAAAGTATTGGCGCTAACTTTTACGGCAAGGGCTGCGGGGGAGATGCGGATGCGTCTTCGCTCGTTAGGTGTACCGGCAGTTGCCGCACGCACGATTCACGCCGCTGCCCTGAAGCAAATCACCTTTTTCTGGCCACAAGTCTTTGGCGGACGCACACCTGACTTGATTACATCAAAGAGCAGCTTCATTACCGAAGCTATTAAACGTGCCGAACTAACAGGCGAACTATCTATAACTTCGCGCGATCTCCTGCGCGATATCGCATCAGAGATTGAGTGGGCCAAGGTTTCTCAAGTCGCACCATCTGATTACTTATCCGAGCTCGGTAAGCGAGCAACGAAGCCACGTATAAACGCCGAACAAATCGCAAAGGTCTACACCGCCTACGAGTCAGTAAAGTCGCAAGAGCGTGCGATGGATTTTGAAGATGTGCTGCTATTGACGACGGCGATGATCGAACAAGAGCGCGAAGTTCGTGAGCGCGTCCAGGATCAATACCGCTTCTTTACCGTTGATGAGTATCAAGATATTTCGCCGTTGCAACAACGGTTAATTAACGCATGGCTGGGGTCACGCCAAGAGATCTGCGTCGTTGGAGATCCTGCACAAACAATTTATTCTTTCGCTGGAGCAACTCCGGTTTTTCTCAACTCGTTTACTAATCGCTTTCCAGAGGCCGAAGTTGTGCGCCTAACTACTGGATATCGCTCAACACCTGAAATCACTTTTATGGCAAATAGCGTTTTACGCAAAGCCCAGATGGGACAAGAGTTAGTTGCACTCAATGATCATGGTGATAAGCCTTCGGTCGATGCTTTCAAAGATGAGAGCTCTGAAATCGCTGGCATCGTTGATTGGATTAAGCAATTGCTCAGCGAGGGAACTCAGGCACAAGAGATTGCAGTTCTTGCTCGCACTAATAGCCAACTCAATTCTCTCGAGCGCGCAATGAATGCTGCGAAGTTGCCGTATCAAATACGAAATAGCGACCGCTTCTTTGATCGCCCCGATGTTCGCGAGTTTTTAAAGTTAGTACGCAATGCCTCAGTCATTCCAACCGAGGGTGTTTCATGGCTAGATGAACTTCGAACATTGGCGCAACCATTTTTAACTGGCGCTCACATTGATGGAATTGCGGCCCTACTTCACTTAGCGCGCGAGCTAGATGGAGATAATGGCTTTACTCCGAAAAACCTGCGCACATATTTACGCGAGCTCGAAGATCGCGTTCAGCAAAATAACCCTCCAACTATGCCGGTAGCAACGCTTGCAACACTGCATGCGGCTAAGGGCCTTGAATGGGAGCGCGTATTTTTAATG
>WLHG01000023.1 GCA_009702845.1 Actinomycetota bacterium | reverse complement strand
TCATGGCATCAGTAGTTTTCGAAGCCGCATCACGTATCTATCCAGGCACCACAGCACCTGCAGTTGATAAATTAAATCTCACTGTCAATGACGGTGAGTTTTTGGTTTTAGTTGGACCATCAGGTTGCGGAAAGTCAACGTCACTTCGTATGTTGGCAGGACTTGAAGAAATCGACACTGGTCGAATCTTGATTGGTGATCGCGATGTTACAAACGTTGCACCAAAAGATCGCGACATTGCAATGGTCTTCCAGTCATATGCTCTTTACCCACATATGACAGTTGCAGAAAATATGGGCTTTGCACTAAAGATTGCAGGCACACCAAAAGAAGAGCGCGAGCGTCGTGTATTAGAAGCGGCAAAGCTGCTCGATCTTGAGCCATACCTTGAGCGCAAGCCAAAAGCACTATCAGGTGGACAACGTCAGCGCGTTGCAATGGGTCGCGCAATTGTTCGCGAACCACAGGTCTTCCTTATGGATGAGCCTCTATCAAACCTTGATGCGAAGTTGCGTGTTGCAACTCGTACACAGATCGCTGCACTGCAGCGCCGCCTTGGAATCACAACTGTTTACGTAACACACGACCAGGTCGAAGCTATGACTATGGGTGATCGCGTAGCAGTACTTAAAGATGGCTTGCTACAGCAGGTAGATACACCACGTAATCTTTACGACAATCCAGCAAATGCTTTCGTTGCTGGCTTTATCGGCTCCCCTGCAATGAACTTACTTAACGCTCCAATCGTTAATGGCAAGGCAATGCTTGGAAATCTTGGCCTCGCAGTTCCAGCATCAGCTGGAAACGAGATCACTGTTGGCGTTCGCCCAGAGGGCTTTACTCCAGCAAGTGATGGCTTCCACGTAATGGTCGAAGTTGTTGAAGAGCTTGGATCGGATGCCTTCGTTTATGGAAAGCCAGCCGATACAAACGTTAAGTTTGCTAATGCAGGCGATGAAGGCGCACAGATCATCGTGCGTTGGGATCCAAAGAATCCTCCAAAGCCGGGCGAGACAGTCGCAGTTACTGCAAATCCAAATGCAGTGCACTTGTTTAGCTCAGTTACTGGAGAGCGTATTTAGTCTCTTTACTAAAAAACCCGCGGACCATATTGGTTCGCGGGTTTTTTATTAAAGAGCTCTCACAAGGCAACCTTTACTGCAGCCTATTTAAGCGAATAGGCTGTACGAGCATTTTTAAAGGCTATCGAGTCACAGACATGCTTTGCATCGTCAAGCGACCATTCTCCTTTATCAACCCAATCGCTCAGAACTTCAAAGAGACCATTTCTAAATAAACGTGTTCCTAAATATGTGAGTTCCGGCAGGCCCCAAGCATCGGAAGAAAACAGGATCTTGCTAAAGGGGGCAAGCTCCAATGATTCAGCAATGATTGCAGGTGATCGTGCGCCTGAATAGTTGATGGCTAAGCCAACATCCAAGTAAACATTTCGAAACATCTGCGCCAAATAACCAGCATTGCGTTGATAAGGGTAGTTGTGAAGAAGAAGAATTGGAACGTTGAGCTTCTCAGTAATGCGGATTAACTCTGTCATCAGTAGTGGGTCGCATTTGTGTAGATTTAAATCTGGATCCCCGTACCCAATATGAAATTGGATTGGTAGACCAAGATCAATTCCAGCCCAGATGATGTGTCGGATTAGAACGGGATCACTGATGCGTGAGTCATTTCCTAAATCAATATCTGCAAACCATCTATCTAGAGCTTTTTGAAGCTCCGGACCTTCAGGGCGCTTGGGATCAAAATCTAATCCAATGCGATATGCAGCAATAGTCTTTAAACCAACTGCGGTTTTGGCTCTTTCAGATAAATATGTGGCAAATGTTGAAGGAAAGTTCTGCGCGGTAGTGCCACTTTTCTCGGCATGGGCCTGAGCCAAAGTTTCTAATCGCAAAATCTCATCAAACTTTGCGCCAGTCAGTTTCTGCATTCCCTCGATTCCATGAATCTCATCGCCTTTAAAGCCAGTTTCCAATAAGTAGTGATCAATCTTGGCAGCTTTTAGAAGTGTATGGTTTACTTTTTCGGCGCCTAGTTCAATGCGCCGTGCGAAGTAATCATGGGCGCTTGCATGTTTTTCTAAGCCAAGTAGCGGTGCACACCAACGTCGAACAGCAAAACCCACCTGAGTATCAAGGGCTTCATTAAGGCTTTTCGGGGTGCGATCAGATTCAGTGATCATATTAGAAAAATGTTCTACCGAAGGATTATCGCGCACGACCCCATGAACATGATGGTCAATGAGTTTGAGTTCTTCGATATGTTCTCTAAGGGCCTCAGTAGACGCTTGCATAACGAGCACACCTTTCTTCGGGTGTTAATGAGTGTAGCTCTTGTTCTTCACTGGCTCTAATACTAATAAATGTTTGAAGTAATACCGGATCAAACCAGCTCTTGACGGTTTCATCACTATCAAGTGCGGCAAGCGCCTCCTCTAGCGATGAAGGCATCGCTACGACATTTGCTGCCTGCTCTAGCTCTTCATCGATAACGTGAGGGATTGAAAGTTTGCTACTCAAGCCTTCATGCATCGCGTAAATCAAAGTGCCCAGGACAATCCAAGGATTTGCAGTCGCATCGGCAGCGCGATACTCGAAGTTAAATGCCTTTGTGACATCGCTAGATTTAATCGTCACTTGTGGACAGATTCGAAGCAGCGCTTCGCGATTTTGTTTGGCGACGCAGATTCCACCAGCACTCCAGCGATGAGGCTGCAATCGAAAAAATGAGATTTGGCTTGGTGCAGTTAATGCCACGATTGCACGGGCATGTTCTAGGATTCCAGCACATGCCGCTTCGGCCTCAACAGAGAGATTTCCCGGGCGAGATTTAGCATAAGTAATAGGAGAGCCGTTTCGCCACAGAGAGATGTGTACGTGAACTCCATTTCCGACGAGATCCGGGCCAAGAAGTGGTGCAAAAGTTGCAATTAATTCAAAACGCTTTGCAGTGTCCCTAACGATTTCGCGCAGGATAATGGCGCGGTCTGCAGCAACTTTTGCCGGGGCTGGTCCCAAAGTTACTTCAAACTGCCCACTGCCATATTCAGGTAAAAAAGTTTCGGGATCAAAGCCATTGTCATTTAATGTAGCTAGTAGATCTTGGCTAAATTGATCAATATTGCGATATGCATCAAAGCCAAAAGGCAAGCCTCCGATGGCGCTTCCATCTGCGCGCGAAAGTGCAAACTCGTGTTCAAATGAGACCATTACCTGAATATCGAAATCTCTGTCTAATCTGTCGATAGCGCTATCTAAAAAAGTACGCGGACATGAAGCCCAAGGACTTCCATCAATATTGCGTTGGTGGGCTAAATAGAAACGAGTAGATGCGCCGTCGGGGTGAGTTGCAGGAAATATTGCGCTTGCCTGCGCATCCGGTACAAGTCGCAAATCACCGAGCGCTCCAAATGCATTCTCTGGTGCAATTGCGCCAAATGCACTAATTGCTAGATCCGCTGGTACCCAGCCAACACCTTCACCAGATTCAATAATTTTAGGAAATGGACCACTACGTCCACGTACGTGGCCTACAAGATCACATGTTGCTATAAATGCCCAGGGTTGATTCATATTATGGAACGAGGGCAATTACACGCGCCGGAGAACCTGAACCTCCGACAAGTGGGAGAACGCCAACCACAATCCATGAACCGATCGGAGGTAAGGCTTTGAGATTTTGAAGATTTTCAAGATGCCATAAGCCTTTGGGGTGTGAAATTTGTGAGTGAACCGGAAAATCAACGGTATTTCCTGGGTCAATGCCTAACGTGTCGATTCCTAATCCCACGGCTTCTCGTTCATTTACTAAATATTTGGCTGCCTCAGCGCCAAAACCAGGAAAATGTAGATCGCCCTCAGGGCCAGCATATTTAACTGAATCTGTGTTGAAATCTTCCCAGCCCGTACGAAGTAAAATCGCGGCATTCTTTGGGATTATTCCATTCTTTGCTTCAAAGGCTTTAACTTGTTCTAGTGTTAAAACCGCATCGGCATTGTCTCCAACTTCTGCGGAGATATCGATAACAACTGCGGGGCGGACCAGTGTACTTGCCGGAATTTTATCGACAGTAGCTTTGCCCTCAATGAAATGACATGGTGCGTCAAAATGCGTACCGGTATGTTCGTAAAACGAAACTTTACGAGCAAAGAAACCATCATGTGCCACAGTGACCATCGTTTCCATTTCTGGTGACGGTGCCCCGGGCCACATGATGATATCTGTGCCTAGTGGAATCGTTAGATCAACAACCTTCGCATTATTTAGCATATGTTATTTCATCCCCCGCAGTAGTTATAGATAGTAGTTTTATTAACGAGCGGCTGAAAGGTTTTCGTCCGCTAGCAGTTTTTCGCCAAGCTTTTTAGTAAATGCCGGACGTGCCCAAACCGCTACTAATCCAACCACTAGCCAGAGTGCGCTAACGATTGGATACATGCGAGATGGGCCGCTTGCTGGGAATGGAATCACATTGCGATACAAGGTGTAGATCAAGACGATCAAACCAGCGATCGGAATGATAATTTCCCATGATGCTGCGCGCTTAACGCCTGAGAAGAATAGGAACTTAACTGCACCGATTGTTGCAAGAACATAAACGGCGACCAAGATAAGTGTTCCAATTACTCCGCTGCCAAGGAAGATATCAAATGGCTTTGCTCCACCAATAAGTGCCCACAAGATAACAATGAGAGCAACTGCACCCACGATTACGCGAGTAGCAGCAGTTGGAGTTCCGTTCTTTGAAGATATCGATGACAATGCAACACTGCCACTGTCGCGGCCGATTGCAAACAACATACGTGATGCGCCTACAACACAGGCCAATGCGCAGCCAAATGCACTTACTGCAGCGCCAAGTGTGATGATTGTTCCGATCCAGGCACCAACATATGAGGTTCCAAGGTCACCCATCAATGAACCTGAACTAATAAATGCCTTAACGCCGGCATCATTAGTTCCAAAGCCCATTACTTCAACGGCTGTTACGAATACAAAGTAAACTCCGCCGAAAATGGCAGTGCCAAGCATGGCGCGTGGAATATCTTTACGTGGATTCTTTGCTTCTTCTCCGAGAGTTGCTGCAGCTTCAAAGCCAGCAAAGGAGAGGAACCCAAAGACCACACCAAGAAATACAGTAGATCCGCCAGTGCCTTTAGGAATTGAGAAAACTGACCAGTCAACACCGAGCCCACCAGGGGCAGTGCCACCAATGAGTTTTGAAAGAACGATGAATGCCGTAATAAGAATGAGTACCACGGTTACTGCTTCAACGGTAAGAAGCAGGCGAGTTCCATTGCGAGCAGGTACGATGGCGAGGAAGTATGCAAGTGCCAATGCAATTGCGCCAACTAGGAAACCTGCCGTATCTGGTTGATTGTTCCAGACTCCGATTTCATCCAAGAACTTGGCGCCGAATATTCCTGCAGCCATTGAAGTCACACAACCATAAAAAATGTATGTGCCAATTAATCCCCAGCCGGCGACTACGCCAGAACGAGGGCCAGTAGTTGCTCCAACAAAACCATACACACTACCTGCGTGGTGGAAGTTTTGAGTAAGACGTACAAAGCCATAAGCAACAAGTAAAACGCCGATAGTTGCCAATGCAAATGCGACTGGAACTGCGCGACCAACAGTGGTTGCCGTTCCCTGTGGATTAATATTTGCTGCCATGGAGGGGGCCATGAGCGCAACTGAAATTCCAATTGCTTCCCAAATATTTAGGTTTTTAATTAGTCCTTTTGCTCCTGAATCAGTCATATATTTCCAGCCCTTCAGTACAGATATAGGTAGCTACATTATTGACAAGAGATAGTATTCCAGTGACGCCCACAGAAAGACAGGATTTTAATAGGGCAAAGTAGAGAAATTAAATTGCACATGGCGGAAAATACCGATTAAAAAGTAGAAAATGTATTTAACCTAGCCCAGTCGTCGCCTTCCTTCAAAGCTCTCGCATGCTCTGCGCGCCGAGTAGCCAATATGCATCTAGCCATGAGTTCACCAAGACCATCGGTAATCAATTCATCTTTTTCAAGAGCATCCAACGCTTCTAGTTGATTACTTGGCAAGGGGCGGATGTTGCACTCGCGTTGTTGTTCTGGAGTTAACAGTGCAGGATCGCGATGTGCCGGCTTTGGTGGGGTCATCTTTTTCTCAATGCCATCGAGTCCTGCCAAGATAACGGCAGCTAAAGCTAAGTAGGGATTGCTCGTTCCGTCACTTGTTTTTAATTCAAGATTAATCGATTCGGCTTCGCGGCCAGTAAATGGACTGGCAACTCGAACCGCACATTCGCGGTTGTCATATCCCCAAGAAATCGTTGAACCTGCCCATGAATGCGGCTTTAAGCGTTGATAGGAAACAAAAGATGGGCAAGTGAGTGCAAGAACTGCTGGCATGTGTTCAAGTAAACCTGCAACAAAATTCTTGCCTACCTCAGAAATCTCGGTTTGGGCCAATGGGTTGTGCAGTAAATTTGTTTTACCATCCAGTGACCACAGTGAAAAATGCAGATGAGCCCCTGAACCAATTCCATCAACAAAAGGTTTCGGTGCAAATGAGGCGTGTAATCCGTGTTGCACTTCAGCGGTCCCACGGATGGTGTCACGGAACTTTAAGTGTTGATCAGCTGCACCTAAGGCATCCGTATAGCGCAGAACGATTTCCTGTTGACCGGGACCGTACTCATTAATTGCCTGCTCAACAATAAAACCCTGCTCTGTCAAATTATCGACCATGTCATCCATGACAGCACTAGCGCGATCCATTCCCGAACTAGAGTAGACCGGACCATTAGCCCAGGGTTGAGGCCCATTGTCAGTATCTTCGGCCAAGTAGAACTCTGATTCAAAAGCTGCAAAAACTTTAATTCCTGCGGCGTGAGCTTTCGCAATCGCATGTTTAAGAACGGTGCGAGTACATCCGCCCCACTCGCTACCATCTTGTTCGCGTAGATCACTGAACATGCTTGCCGTGCGGTTAAGCCACGGTAATTCTGTAAAAGTCTTATGGTCAGGAATAATTCTAACTTCACCTACCGGTTCCATTCCATCGACTTGAATTAGATCTTCAAAGAGATTAACGGCATTTTGAGCCCGAGTAAGTCCAACACCTTCATCTATCTTTGAGGCGATTTGTGATGCATGCACCGTCTTGCCACGAATTACCCCAGCTGGATCGCAGTAAAGGAATCGAATAAGTCGGATGTCTCTAGCGGAAACCTCTTCAACGATCTCTTTACTATTCATAGCTGCATTATCACCGATTTGATTGGTACAAGCAATGAAAAATTCAAAACCCTATTAATACTTAATGCGCTCCCACCCTGGACGGGCTTTACGGTTACCTGCAACACCGCGACCATCACGGGTGCGATAGACAATTGATGGACGGAATAAATATCCAATCGGTGCGCTTAATGAGTGCACTAAGCGCGTAAAGGGCCAGATTATGAAGAGAGACATTCCAATTACTGCATGGACTCTAAACGCAATGGGACTTGCCATCATGAGCTCTCCATTTGGACTAAGTGTAAGAATGGAGCGAACCCATGGGCCAACGGTTTCACGGTAGTTATGTTCTTCACCTATAACTCCAGCACTAGAGAGCGTCGCTGCACTTCCTGCTAATAACGTTGCAACAAGAAATACGTACATTGTCTTATCGTTCTTAGTTGTTTGCGCAAAGACCATGGCAGTTGTTCTGCGCCGATAAATCAAAAGTGTAATTCCAACAAGTGTTGCGATACCGGCAGCACCACCCATGGTTACTGCACCAAGGTGATAAGCCTCGTGGCTTAAGCCAATGGCATCGGTGAAAGTCTGGGGAACAAGTAGACCAACGATATGACCCCCGATTACGGCGAAGAGACCTAAGTGAAAGAGCGGTCCTGCAATACTCAATAACTTACCTTCGTAGATCTGGGATGAACGCGTTGTCCAGTTGAATTTGTCATACTTGAAACGCCAAACTAGGCCGATTATAAAAGATGAGATGGCGATGTACGGAAGTACCGACCATAGAAGAATATTTGTAGAACTCATCGTGATACTCCCTCTAATGAGAAATCTTTATGGGGTGAAAACGGCTCTAGCGCCACAGCGACTGCGCCGCTTAAACCAACAAACTCTTTTGGCGGTCCTGTGATTGCCAAGGCCTTTGCCCGAGCCTCAATCTCTGGAGTCATTTCCGGCAATGACTCAACAACAGCATCTAAAACACCGGCATAGATTGAGCCGCTTTTTTGCAAGGCATCTCTAATCAGAAGAATGGGTGCTTGGTGCTCACCAAGTAGCAAATCTCCCTCTCGTGGATTTTCCAATGCAGCAAACTCAAGTACGACCGCCAAATGATCTGGCAACTCTTCTGGACTTAACAGAAGGCCGCACTGTTTATAGATTTCAATGAAGTAGACCAAAGCCATTCCACGGTTTCGTGTATCTCCATGAGTCCACGAAGTCAGAAATAGTGAACACTTTCTGCGCATGTCAAAGATTTCAACGTAATGCTCTTGCAGTTTATTAAGAGGCATCTTCGAGGCGGTTTTCAAAAAGACAAGTAATGGATTGCGCAGTTTTGGCTCTAATTTACTTGCCAGTTCTACTAATTCATCGTATCGATCAATAAATGCCTGCTCTGGATAGATAAGGCACTGTGATGCGATTGCGCGGGCGATCTCCTTGCTCACTTTGTTTGCCTATCTTTCATAATATGAAAGTTCTCGATTGTGACAGGGACTGGATTTCCCGATGCCTGACCAAAAGGCCCGGAGTTTGGTCCAAGGTCAACGCCATCAAGAGAGCATCCTGAACTCTGCCCCATGTTTTCAAGATCCTTAGCTTGCTCAGTGTGGGCTGCAGGGATTACGTAACGATCTTCATACTTTGCAATCGCAAGTAGTCGATACATCTCGTAAATAGACTCTTGATCCATTCCAACTGCCTCAGGAATCTCAGGTCGTGGCTCGCGCCCTAAGTTGATATCGCGCATATAAGAGCGCATCGCTGAAAGCTTACGAAGTGTGGATTCAACCAACTCGGTATCACCTGCTGTAAATAGTTCGGCAAGATAGGCAAGTGGGATACGCAGTGCATTAATGGCACCAAATAAATTGCCGGCATCTTCGCCGTCGTGACCAGTTTCAGTGAGTACATCAACAATCGGTGAAAGTGGAGGTACATACCAAACCATTGGCATTGTGCGATATTCAGGGTGAAGAGGAAGTGCGATCTTGTATACCTTTGCCAATTTATAGACAGGTGAGTTTTGAGCTGCAACTAACCAATCCTCTGGAATTCCTTCGGCACGAGCTGCGGCAAGAACCGCTGGATCATGTGGATCTAGCATGAGATCGAGTTGGGCTTGATAAAGATCTTTCGCATTTTCAGTTGCTGCAGCCTCTGCAACACGATCAGCATCGTAGAGAAATAGCCCCAAGTAGCGCAGACGGCCAACGCATGTCTCAGAGCAGACCGTTGGAAGACCAATCTCTAAACGTGGATAGCAGAGTGTGCATTTTTCAGCTTTTCCAGTTTTATGGTTGAAATAGACCTTCTTGTATGGACAGGCGGAAACACACATACGCCAACCACGACACTGCTGCTGATCAACTAGAACAATTCCATCTTCGGCACGCTTATACATCGCACCCGATGGGCATGCAGCAACACATGCAGGATTTAAGCAGTGTTCGCAGATACGGGGCAGATAGAACATAAATGTCTGCTCGAAAGCTAACTTCACTTTAGTTGTTACATCTTCGGCGAGTTTCTTAAGAATTGGATCCTTTTCAATATTTTCAGGTCCTCCGCCTAAATCATCATCCCAGTTAGCCGACCATTCGATTTTCATAGGCTTGCCAGTGATGAGTGACTTAGGGCGGGCAACAGGTGTCTGTTGCCCAAGAGGTGCGGTGATTAAATTGTCGTACTCATATGTCCAAGGCTCGTAGTAATCCTTGATGTTGAGCATGCGGGGATTTGAAAAGATTGAGAGTAGGCGACGGGCGCGGCTGCCGGCCTTTAAACGGAGTCGGCCTCGCGGAGTGCGAACCCAACCACCTTTGGCCTTGGCTTGATCCTCATAACCACGTGGGTAACCCTGGCCTGGCCGGGTTTCAACGTTGTTAAACCATGCGTACTCAAGTCCGGTGCGATTAGTCCACGCCTGCTTGCACGTTACTGAGCATGTATGACACCCGATGCATTTATCGAGATTCATCACCATGCCCATTTGGGCCATGAC